>NZ_CAMZMX010000018.1:0-105261 GCF_947311875.1 Pseudomonas sp. PARCl1 | reverse complement strand
CTGACGACTCATGGCACCTCCTATTTGGGCCTCATTATGAGGCTTGGAGGTGTCTACGAAACCAGGGGCGATTCAAAGAGAAGAGAAAGGTGCGGATCATTCAGTTATAGTCAAAAATCCAAAAAGGGGACTGATTTATTTTTCAGAAGATAAATCAGTCCCCTTTCCCACTCATCATTAGCGGGTGGAGAAGATGCACGTTAGGAGATGTATTCATCTGCGGGTGCTACGCTGCCTTAAGAGTAAAAAGGGAAGAATTAGTTACTGATAGATCTTTCCTTTTTGCCGCCAATTTTATACAGTCCCTAGCAGAAAATCCAATGAGCGATCTCTTGGCGGGATGCCGGGAATGCTTCTAATCAATGTGTCCATGGGGTTGTCCGGGTGCTCGTAACTCAGATGCTCATTGCGGGTAAATGCATCAATGAGTTTGGGCCGCTCTGATCGGTAGAACAGCGCCCTCTTCGAATAAACCTGAATCGCATGGTTACAGGCATCCACCTCATCGTCCGACAAAACTATGGTAGAGAGTCGAGGTTCGACCGTAAAGGAAGTAGGTTTGCTGATTATTACGCTGATCATTGGGGTGATAGGGGCAATAATTTTAGGGCTATGTGGAGGGTTTACGGTACCCGTTATATTATTGAAAAGGCCATCTCCATATATGAACTCCTTTCCCGATGAGAGCAGAACAGAAAATTTGGCGCCTGCCCCGATGTTATCCGAAATCATTCGCTGCGAATTCCGAATGTTTAAGCCAATTAGCGCATTTCTTTCAGGGGTTGGCAGTTCTCCCCTCAGATATTCTGCCACAGAAACAGCTGCCTCCCTGCTCTTGGGACTTCGGATAACTAGGGATACCACGCACTCAGTCAGAATCTTAAGCTGATCATCAGTGCATGGTTGGGGTAGAAAACGATCCCGTAACTGAAGATTGAGTAGTTTTTGACTTGTGAGAGTATTTAGCCAGGCAATTACCGATGGAAAATTGCCATCCGCTAGGTCAAATTCACGCTCGAAGCTCATATCCCAAGGTGAGCTATCTGCCGGGTTCCGACTGAGTTTTATGTGGTGTCCATTTCCAATCATAGCGAGTTGCGCAGGGGGGACACGCTTGCATGTCCCATCCGGAGTGATCCAATGCGCAAAGCCTTCAGTATCCGCCCAGTGTTTGGATACGCATCGCGGCCACCAGTGGTGACGCTCGGATTTCAATGTTTTCATTTGGATTCCACTGCTATCTTGATTTCACAGCCAGAAGTTACGCTTTCTATTAGAGTGTCCACTTCGCGTTAATGCTATGCCTTCATAGTCATAAAGAATTTCAGATTCCGTCAGTTTTGCATCTTCTGAGGGCATCCGTGTATTAATTATTTTGACTAGTTTTTGATAGTGATTATTTCTGGCTGGCGTACGTTGTACTTGATCCTTTTGGTACTGGTTGATACGTTAAGTGCTTAGTGCCGTGTGTTTAACATCTAAGGAACCCCGGATGCAAGAGCTGGAAGCACATTACATGGACTGTTCGTCAGCAACGGAAGCCCGGCTATCGCTGAGCGAGAACGAACTCCCACCTGGTACCGAGCCCATGCTACAGCACGTCCGCCAGGGTACCCTGCGTGAGATCGTGCAGGGCGAACAGCGTACACCAAGTAGCGATGAGGTCGTCAGCTGGGTGCGCAACTGTTATCGCGAGAATCCCCTTGTCGGCGACATTGCCCGTGCGATGTTCGTGATCAACGAAGACCTAGTGGTGGCCGACACCGAGTTGCCTATCCCCGACGAAGTACGGCTCGATCTTCAACGCCTGACGAAATTGAAGTTGGACCGCGATTTCTTTGTTTCCTCCACCTTCGAGGGGCAACCCTGTGGCGTACTCTTTAGGGGCTCGGAAATGGAAGAGGGCGGTGTTCTGTTTGAAATCACGGTTTTTGGGCGAGAAGGGCTAGCTGGTGAGGTGTGGCATTTGAACCTGCAGCTATCTAGTACTCGACCAGAACCCTTCATTTCCGTGTGTACGGGAGAGGGATGGATCCATTTTGAGCGAGAGAGCGCCCTGCAGGAGGCGCGTATCATGTTCCTGCTTCAATGTCTGTACCAGTACAAAAAATACCTATACCCAGTGCTGCCGGTGAAGTCGATAGTTGATGCCCGTAGTGACCGCCCCCGTGACAACTCGTATCTGGTGAAGCTCATCACCGAGGCGTACCGTGGGCAGGTCGCCTGTACGCGGGTACGGGTAGACCTGGCCTTGATGCATCCCAGGGACATCGATTACGCGCTACGTACCCCGGATGAGGAGATCAGCCGGTTCATCACCCATGCTAGAACCACCGACATCCTCTTGTACGAAGAGGACGGCGTGCTCGTCATGGATGACGACTATCTGGTCTACATGGCGTGCAGGACGCTCGGCCTCACGCGGGTGAACGCGGTGATCGTCGGCGCCTTTGATCAGCCCCTTGTCGAAGTACTAGAGGTAGGAGGGCGTGAGCTGATCCCGCCCGTGGGAGTCACGCGCCAGCAATATCGATCGCGCCGGGGCAGTGTTGACAAGCAGCACCTGCTGCAACGCAAGGTATCGGCGCTGCGCCCGAAGCTCTCTCAGTCGGCCAGGTTTCAGCGCAATTTCATTGAGCTGTGCCATCTACTGGGACGGGTCGGCACGCGTGAAAGAGATCTGCACAACTTTCTTAAGCGGCACACCCAAGTCCTGGATTCTCATGTGGCAGCGGTCCACAGCGAAGTTCGAATCGGCAAATATCGCGCGGACCTCGTGCTGAAATACCACCAGTCGGACAAGCGTGTGGTGCTGGTTGAACTCGAACCCCATAGCGCTCAGATCTTCACCAAGCGCAATAGCCTAAGGCACAAGGTGACCCACGCCGTGCAGCAGGTGCAGGACTGGATTAGGGAAATCCATAACAACGCAAGCAATCTACCTAAGTGGCTGGAGGGCAACTACACCGCGGAAGGGATGGTGGTGATCGGGCGGTCCAAGGACCTGACGCAGGAACAGAAAGATACCTTGATGATCCACAACGCCAAGTCCGACATCAAGATTCTCACCTACGACGACCTTCTGGAGCGTTTCCTGCGCTTGATCGAAGTGCTCGACAAACAGAGGGGTACAGCTTGTGAGTAAGTTTCCTAACCTCCCTACTGAGGCGCCGATCTAAAAAACTAAAAGCGACCATTTATAGCGGCAGCTACGGAGCGGTTGCTGCCGTTTTCGAATGGACAATCGGGAAAGGATAATCACTGTGCAGACTGCCCTCACAAAATTCCAGCTCATCAGGACCAGCCAAGCTTTCAGGGACAGATTCCAGATTCGATTCCATTGAAAGCCATAACTAGCTGATTTATTTATAGACACCTTATGAGGTACGGCAAAAAATCCACCAAATTCCAGCCCCTCGTGAACCGAAGCTTCACGGCGAAATACCGTCTGTCTGTCTCCGCACCACATCCAGCTCCACTGCATTGCGCTGAATGCTTTGGAAGCCCTCTAAACCGGCCTTATGGCTAATGCCAGTCAGTTAAGTAATTTGGGGCCGCTTTGCGACCCTTCGCGGGCACGCCCGCTGCCACAGGGATCGCGCATTTCTTGCGTTCACCGCCAAACGTGTGGGAGCGGGCGTGCCCGCGAAGGGCTGCAAAGCAGCCCCAGTAATTCTTAACTGACGGGCATTACCCTCCTGGCCGGTTTTTCGTCTCCAAGACCCTCCGTCGGGAACCAACTAAATCCCCAATAACCGGGGGTGTTTTTAGGGTTACAGCGTCTTTCCTGAATGGAGAGCGTACCCCAATGCCACGCCTAGCCACTCCGCTCAGCGACCTCAAATGCCGCACGGCCAAACCGAGTGATCGCGCCTACATTCAAAACCCGGCGCTCGATCTGGCCGGCTCGATTCAAGCGCCGCGCACCTTGCACCGTCCTGCACTCTCGCTGACCCGCCTTCCTGGGAGGTATGGCAGGGACCGGTATCTGTGCCTTTGTTCTGGGCGTCAGTACAGGCGGCCCTGGTGCGCTGGCTTGTGCTGTCGTCGGAGGCGCAGTGGGCGGTAAAGTCCTCGGAGATGGAGGGGGCAAGGCGGGCGAAATGTTTGGTGACTTTTTGTACGGCGAGGTATCGGAGTGAATGAAATTGAGCCTAGACTCATTGCGATTCTGATTCTTGCACCCATGATGCTTGCGATGGTCGTGCAGTGTTTCATCGCACATAAATACACTGAATACTACGAGTCGTTGCTAACGCGCTGTAGCTTCGTGACCGGTAATAAGACTACGTTTCAACATGCAGGTCTTTTGGGCAAGGTTATGCGTACGGGTTTGATCTCCATGGTGCTGGCCATACCTAGCATCTTCCTGCGCAGGGGGTTGATTGACTTCGATGAAGTCAAACGTTTCCCCTCAAGCATGAGGCGATTGTTGGTGAGCCTTTTGGTGATTCACATCCTCTTGGCCACCGCGCTGATTATTTTCACTTACACCTAGCCTGACCGCTTCTGCATGGGGCGCGGTACTGGCCAGCCCGATAGCGGTAGCCCCTGTGTTCGGGCATCTGCGGCCAGTCCGGCAAGCTGGCCTTTCAAACGGGAGAAACGCCATGACGAATAAAAACAACGATAACCGCCCTGTCTACCAAGCAGCGTGCCATTGCGGCACCGTGCGTTTCTCACTGCGGTTGACCGATGGCCTGGGCACGGCACGCAGGTGCAACTGCTCGCTGTGCCGTATGCGCGGGGCGGTAGCGGTGTCGGTGAATCTGGGCGATATCACGGTCACCCAAGGTGAAGAGGCGCTGACGCTCTATCAGTTCCACACCCGGGAAGCCAAGCACTACTTCTGCTCGAAATGCGGCATCTACACCTTCCACCAGCGGCGTTCCTCGCCAGACCAGTATGGGGTGAACGTTGCGTGTATCGAAGGGATGAGCCCGTTCGATTTTGCAGAGGTGGCGGTCAGTGAAGGGCGTGTTCATCCCAAGGATCGGGTGGGGGGTGGCGCGGAGGTTGCGGGGTGGGTGCGGTATGCAGCTAACCCGGCGTGTGATCAGGGCTGAGGGCATCGCCCATGTTCGCGTGGGTCTTCGGGATCTGGCTTTCGCCAACGGGGTAGGTGTAGGCCTTAAACCGCCACAGCCCAGCCCGTGCAGGCCAGCTCGAAAGGCACCAGACTGACGCCATAGCGGGTAATGAACGGCGAGTCCGAGGCTGGCAGTGGGGCCGCTTTGCGGCCCATCGCGGTGGCCAGATCTACTACCCGCCCTTGGCAGAAAAGCTGAGGGAGCGCGGCTACTGACGCCAGGGCATGTGAGCCAGGATAACTGGCTCACCCGCTCACCCGCTCACCCGGCTCAGCCCACCGCAACCGCCGCATTCAGCACCAACACCACGATCAACCCCACCACCGCCACGATCGACTGCACCACCGAGATGGTCTTGGTCGCTTCCCCCATGGTCATGCCAAACGACTCTTTCACCATCCAGAAACCGGCATGGTTGGCATAGTTGAAGAACAGCGAACCACAGCCGATGGACAGGGCCAGCAAGGGCAGGTTCAGGCTGGGGTCGGCACCTGCCAAGGGGGCCAGCAGGCCGGCAGCGCCGACGATGCCAACGGTGGCCGAGCCGGTCGACACCGACAGCAGCATGGCGATCAGCCACCCCAGAATCAACGGCGGGAATGCCGATTGCTGGGTCAGGTGCACGATGGCATCGCCAACCTTGGCGCTGGTCAGCATCTCCTGGAAAGCGCCGCCGCCGGCAATGATCATGATGATCGAGGCAATCGGCTTCAGGCTTTTGCCCAGCGCATCGCGCAACTGCTCGGCGTTGCCACCGCGCGCCAGTACCAGGCTGAAGCCTGCGAACAGCACGCCCAGCAGCATGGCGATCAGTGGGTTGCCAAGGAAGCTGGCCAATTCCAGCAGCGCATTGCCCTTGGGCAGCAGCATTTCGGCAACGGCATGCACCAGCATCAGGATCGCCGGCAGCAGCGCGGCCAGCATGCCGATCAATACACCGGGGCGGGGTTGGCCGTCGGCCTGCTCAGCCAGGGTGAACTGGTCCAGCAGTGCCTGATCGGGGCGGTTGCTCATGCGCCGGGAAATGAACATGCCGTACAACGGGCCGCCCAGGATCATGGCAGGGATCGCGGCAAGGAAGCCGTAAAGCATGGTCGGCCCAACCGAGGTCTTGAGCACGGCAATGGCGGTCAGTGGGCCAGGGTGCGGAGGGACCATGCCATGCATGGCCGCCAAGGCGGAAATCACTGGCACTCCCACGTACACATAGGCAGAGCCCTTGAAGCGCGCCTTGCCCTCCAGCTTGCGTGCCACGCTGAAAATCAACGGCAGCATGATCACCAGGCCCACCTCGAAGAACATCGGGATGCCGATGACGAAGGCCACCATCATCATCGCCCAGGGGATCAGCCGGTCGGGGGTGCGTTTGAGGATCACATCGGCGACCTGTTCGGTAACGCCAGCATCCGCCAGGATCTTGCCCAGCATGGCGCCAAGGGCAATCACCACCCCGACCGCACCCAGTGTCTTGCCAGCACCGGTGAGCAGGTGCGAAACGATACTGCCGGGTTGCATATGGGTCGCGAAGCCCACGCCAATGGACACCACCAGCAGGGCCAGAAGCGGGTGCATCTTCAGGCGCGATACGATCAGCGCCACCAGCACCAGAACACTGACCAGGGCGGTCAGCAACAGCTGAATATCTAAGGGAGTCATGCAAGGAGTCTCGGTTGGGCAGGCGCGTCAGCGGCAAACAGAAGGTGCAGGCAGGGCAATCAAATGTGCGGGCTGGCCAGCATGCAAAGGCATCGGGACGAGGAGTGCGATCATGGAACGATTCACCTTGTTATTTGGTCATCTATATGAATCTGGCCAGAGTATTTGCGGTCAACCGGGATACTGTCAAGGGTAGGCCCTGGCAGCGGCAGCGCCAGGCCCAGCCGCGAACAACCCATCAGGTACTGAACAAACGCCGTTCCCGCGCCCACACGATCGCTTCACTGCGGCTGTGCACATCGAGTTTGGAATAAACCGTTGCCACGTGGTTGCGCACCGTGTTCAGCGCCAGGTTCAGGCGCGCCGCAATCTCCTTGTCGGCCAGCCCTTCGCAGATAAGCGCCAGCACATCCCGCTCGCGGCGGGTAAGGTCGGTGAACGAGGCGTCGGGCAACCGGCCGGTGTTGATACGTTTGGCATTGGCCAGCTTCTCGATCAAGGTCTGGCTGAACCACGATGCATCCTGCATGACGGTCTCGATCGCCTCGACCAGTTCCAGCTCCGAGCGCTTGCGCTCGGTGATGTCCATCAGCACCAGCAGGTAGCACGGGGTGTCCAGCAGGCTCACGGTGTCGGCTTGCAGCATGCAGTCGAGCGGGTCGTCACCTTTCTTGCGCAGCTTCACATCCAGCGCCTCGATACGCCCGCTCTTTTCCAGCGCATCGAACACCTGCGCTGCCACCGCGCGGTCGGCAAAGAAGTCGATTTCGGCCACGGTTTTCCCGATCAGCTCCTGGGCGGTGTAGCCCAGGCTGTCGAGGAACGCTTCGTTGGCATCGATCAGTTGCTGCTTGTCGGCGCTGCACAGCAAGGTCGGCACCGGGCTCAGGCGAAACGCCTTGGCAAAGCGCTCTTCGCTCTGGCGCAGGGCGTTCTCCGCCTTGCGCCGGGGCTCCAGGTCGGTGAACGAAAACAGCATGCAATCCTCTTCGTGCATGTCCAGCGGCTGCCCGGCCACGATCACCAGCTTGGTGCCACCTTCTGGCAAGCGCAGCTCGGCCTGCATCTGCGGGATGGTCGCGCCTTCTATCAGGCGCTCGATCGCCAGCTCCTTGCGCTCGGCGTTTTCCAGCACGTCCACTTCATACACCGAGCGGCCAATGACGTTTTCCCGCACATGCCCGGTCATTTCCAGAAAGCCCTGGTTCACCTTGATGAAGCGCAAGTCGCTGAGGCGGCAGATAACGGCGGGGGCAGGGTTGGCGTTGAAGGTTTTTTCAAAGCGCTGCTCTGCGCTGGCCCACTCGGTAGCGTCGGCCAGTATCAGCACCAACGACTCGGCCTCGCCCTTGCTGTCTTCCAGCACCATGCTGCGCACCCGGTGTACCCGGCTGCGCGCCTCCTCATCGCCAACCGGCGAAACCTCGACCACGACATCGCTGAACACCTGCCCCGCCGCCACGCGGGCAATGGGGTACTGGTCGGCTTCCAGTGGATGGTTGTTGCGGTAGCGCAGGGCAAAGCGCTGGCGATAACCCTCGGCGTCACCGCCCAGCTGTTCCAGGCTGTCGACCCCGTGCATGCGCAGGGCGGCTTCGTTCGCCCAGATGATCGTCTGGTCCACTTCCAGCAGCATCACGCCATCCGAAAGCCCGGCAATTATCTGCTGCAGCTGGCGGCGGTTGGTTTCACGGGCAAGCACGGCGTCGCTCATGGGCGTCCCCCGGTCGGTAATGGCTGGTGTGGTGACTGGCGTTGAGCATAAACGCAGCAGGCACCGGCAGATTGGTGCCAATGCACTAGTGCGGGTGGGGCAGATGCATCAATACACCCTTGCATGGGACCCGCAAACTGGCCATGACGTTGCATCAGGCACCCGTGGCCGGTGCAGCCAGTTCCCATTGACGAGGATGCATAGATGACTGAAGCCTATGTAAGCACCCCGGCAAATGCCGTGAGCCCGCTGCGGGTGTCGTGGAGTGCAGTTTTCGCCGGGGGGGCCATTGCCTTGGCTACCTACCTGGTACTCAGTGTGCTGGGCACCGCCATCGGGGCCGGGGCCGTTGACGCGATGGCCGATGGCAACCCGCTGCGTGGTTTTGGCACCGGTGCGGGGGTGTGGTTGTTCGTCAGCACCCTGGTTTCGGTCGCCGCCGGTGCCTGGGTTGCCGGCCGCACGGCGCCGGGCCGCGGTGGCCTGCATGGCCTGTTGAGCTGGACGGTGACCACATTGCTGGCGACCTGGCTGCTGGCTTCGCTGGCCGGGGGCGTGGTCGGCACTGCCGGCAATATTGCCGGTAAAGGCCTGTCGCTTGCCGCGGATGGTGTGGCTGCCGCCGCACCGGCAGTCGGCCAAGGCATCAAAGAGCGCCTGGGTAAGCAGGGCATTTCGCTCGACTGGGACAGCCTGGAAGCGGAGCTGAACAAGACCCTGCAGCAGTCCGGCAAGGCCGAACTGAACCCGTCGAACCTGGAGCAGCAGGCCGATCAGGCGCAGGCGCAGGGTGAGTCGGCGGGCCGTATTGCCGCCGAGGACCCGACCCAGGCCGTTGACCAGCTCAAGCAATGGTTCGACCGGGTACGCAAGGCCGGTGAGCCTGCGCTGAGCGCGGCAGACAAGCAGGCCCTGGTCAACATCGTGGCGGCGCGCACGGGCAAGAGCCAGCAGGAGGCCCAGCAGATCGTGGATAACTATGCCCGTGCCTACCAGCAAGCCGCCGAGCAGGTGCAAGTGCTGAAAGACCAGGCAGAGCAACAGGCGCGTGAAGCTGCCCAGGTAGCGGCCAGCAACGTGTCCAAAGCCGCCTGGGGCACGCTGGTAACCCTGCTGCTTGGCGCTGCCTTGAGCGTTGTGGCAGGCCGCTTCGCCCTGTCGTCACGCAAGACCCGGGTCGTGAATGTGTGATCACCCGCCCAGGTCTGCCCGTTTCACTGGTGTAACCCCAACCCACATGTACGGATGTCGTTGAAGGAGAAAAACCATGAGCAGCACGTCTGACAAAGTCAAAGGCATGGCCAACGAAGTGGTTGGCAAGGTCAAGCAAGCCGTCGGTAAAGCGACTGGCAATACCGAGCTGGAGGTAAAGGGCAAGGTGCAGGAGAAAAAGGGTGAAGCCCAACAAGTGGTGGGCGATGTGAAGGACGCCGTCAGCAAGGACTAGCCGACTGTCGCCCCACCCACCAGCGGTCGCCTTCGGGCGACCGTTCTTGCATGTGCCCGCTGCGCCCAGGCACTGCTCAGCGCTGGTACGCCTTGCCGAAGTGCCGTTCCAGGCGCGCTTGCACCAGCTCCAGCAGAATCGACAGTACCCAGTAGATGATTGCCGCGGTGGTCAGCATTTCCAGGTAACGGTAGCTGGAGCGCCCGTACGACTGGGCCAGGAACATCACTTCCCACACCCCCATCACCGAAATCAGCGATGAATCCTTCAGCATCGAGATGAACTGGTTGGCCGTGGGCGGAATGATCACCCGCATGGCCTGGGGCAGCACGATGTAGCAGAACGTCTGCGGCGGGCGCATGCCCAGCGCCAGCGCCGCTTCGCGCTGGCCGCGCGCCACGCCGAGAATGCCGGCGCGGAAGATTTCACTGAGGTAGGCGCCGTAGTTCAGCGACAACGCAATGATGCCTGCGCTGATTGCGCCGGGCACTAGGCCGACCTGTGGCAGGCCCAGGTAAATCAGCAGAATCTGGATAAGCAGCGGCGTACCGCGGAAGAACGACGTGTAGAAACTGGCGATACCGACCAGCACCGCACTGCCGGACAAGCGCGCCAGGGCTGCGGCAAAGCCCAGCAGCACCGAGACCACCATCGAGCACAGGCACAGGAACAGGGTCAGCGCTGCGCCTTGCAAAAAGCCGTTAGGGCCCAGTTTGAAGCCGGCGAGGTTGGGGAACTTCTCCACAATGATCGCAAACTTCAGGTCGAAGCTGAGGAAGAACGCCACGAACAGACCGAACAGCGCCAGCCAGGTCAGCAGCAGCCGGGTGCGAAAGCCGAACAGGCTGGCGCCCGTGGCTTTGGCCGCGGGCTTGGGGGAAGAAGGGAAGGTGCTCATTTGCTGATGTCGGCGCCAATCCATTTCTGCGACAGCTTGGCCAGCGTGCCATCGGCTTTCAGTTCGGCAAACACCTGGCGCACCTTGGCATCCCATTCAGGGTCGCCTTTTTCGATGGCCACCGAGTTGGGCTCTTCATACAGTGGGGCACCGGCCAGCTTGAAGCGCTTGTCCTGGGTCAGGCGCGGCTGCGCGGTCACCAGGTTGGTAAGAATGGCATCCAGACGCACGCCCGCGCCCAGGCCCAGGTCCTGGAAAGCGACGTTGTCGGTGTCGTAAGGCGCAATCTGCACAAAGTCGAAGGGGTAGTCGATCTTCTGGTCTTCCTTGCCTTCGATCACCAGGTTCTTGTTCAGGTAGCTCTCGTAGCTGGAGGCGCTGGTCAAGCCTACCTTGCGTCCATCCAGGTCCTTGGCCCCATGAATGCGCTCATCCTTGGCATTGACCACGATCACCGCCGGCGATGCGTAGTATTCCACCGGGAAGTCGAACACTTCGGCGCGGGCTTTGCTGGGCGTCATCGAGCAGATGCAGATGTCGTAGCGGCCGCTCCAGCGGCCGGCGGCGATCACGTCCCACGACGGGGTTTCCAGGCGCAGCTTCACGCCAAGCTTGTCGGCCACAGCCTTGGCCACATCCACGTCGAAGCCGTCGAGTTGGTTCTGATCATTGAGGAAGGAGAACGGCGGGTAGCTCTCCATCAACACGTTGACCATTTCCTTGCGCGATTCAACCCGCTCCAGCGTGGTGCCTGCCAGGGCCTGGGACGCAGTGGCGAGGAACACGAGGCCCGCGCCGAGCACAGTAGAAAAGCGCATGTACATACCTGAAAAGTTTGCCAAAAAAGAGAAAGTGTATTTAATAGTTATAAACCTTTCTCTCATAATGAATTTTATTCATAAATACCTTCAGAGTAGTTATATGACACAGCGCGCGATGGTTATTCTCGACGGGGGCATGGGCCGTGAACTGCAGCGCAGCGGCGCACCGTTTCGTCAGCCCGAATGGTCGGCGCTGGCGCTGACCGAGGCGCCCGAGGCCGTGGTGGGTGTGCATGCGGCGTTCATTGCCGCGGGTGCCCAGGTCATTACCAGCAACAGCTATGCGGTCGTGCCGTTCCACATTGGCGAGCAACGTTTTGCTACAGAAGGCCAGCAACTGGCCAATACCGCCGGCCAGCTGGCGCGTCATGCCGCCGATAACGCTGCACACCCGGTCAAGGTAGCGGGTTCGCTGCCACCGCTGTTCGGCTCTTACCGCCCTGACCTGTTCCAGCCTGAGCGGGTCGAAGAAGTATTGAAGCCGCTGCTCGCCGGCCTGGCGCCACACGTTGATCTGTGGCTGGCCGAAACCCAGAGCGCCATCGCCGAAGTACGAGCCATCCATGCGCACCTGCCCGAAGACGGCCGCCCGTTCTGGGTGTCGTTCACTTTGCAGGACGAGGACGTGGATACGGTGCCGCGCCTGCGTTCCGGTGAGCCGGTGGCTGATGCCGTGCAAGCGGTAGTCGGGCTGGGCGCCGCAGCGGTGCTGTTCAACTGCAGCCAGCCGGAAGTAATCGGCGCGGCCATTGACGTCGCCCGTGCCGTTATCGACAAGCAAGGGGCAGGGGTGGCCATCGGTGCCTACGCCAACGCCTTCCCCCCGCAGCCCAAAGAGGCTACCGCCAACGACGGGTTGGACGAGCTGCGGGAAGACCTGGACCCACCGGGCTACCTCGCCTGGGCCAAGGACTGGCGTGAACGCGGCGCCAGCATGGTGGGCGGCTGCTGCGGCATTGGCCCCGAGCACATTGCCGAGCTGAAGCGTCACCTCGGCTGACAGGTTCAAAGCCTTCTGTACGGCAAGCGAAGCGGCTGAGTTTTGGAATTGCTGGAACTGACGGTAAGGTTTCAGCATCTTCCATGCATCATGCGCCACGGGCAGTCGTGTTCGGACTGCCCAATGATGGAGCGCAGCGCTGAACGCCCGAAGGAGTAACGCCTATGCCTGAAAACCAGAAACGCAGGAGCACCATCAACCCACCTGTCTTTTTCACCAGTGCAGTACTGGTGCTGTTACTGGTGTTGTACGCCACAGTGTTCCAGGCGCATGCCCAAAGCGTCTTCGAGCATGTTCAGCAGTGGATCGTTACCAATGCAGCCTGGTTCTACATCCTCACCGTCGCACTGGTGCTGATCAGCGTCGTCTTCCTGGCCGTAAGCCGCTATGGCGACATCAAGCTGGGCCCGGACCATAGCGAGCCCGACTACCCCAATAAAAGCTGGTTCGCCATGCTGTTCTCTGCCGGTATGGGCATCGGCCTGATGTTCTTCGGTGTGGCCGAACCGGTGATGCACTTCATCAACCCGCCCGTGGGTGACCCCAACACGGTGGCCGCCGCCCGCGAAGCCATGAACATCACCTTTTTCCACTGGGGGCTGCATGCCTGGGCGATCTACGCCATCGTGGCGTTGATCCTGGCCTACTTCAGTTTCCGCAACGGGCTGCCGCTTACCCTGCGCTCGGCGCTGTACCCCTTGATCGGCGAGCGTATCTACGGCCCTATCGGCCATGCAGTGGACATCTTCGCCATCCTGGGCACGGTATTTGGCGTCGCCACCTCGCTGGGCTACGGCGTGCTGCAGATCAACAGCGGGCTGAACCAGTTGTTCGGCCTTCCGATCAGCACCTCGGTGCAGGTCATTCTGATTGCGGTTACCTGTGCACTGGCCACGCTGTCGGTGGCCAGCGGCCTGGACAAGGGCATCCGTATCCTGTCGGAGCTCAACCTGGGCCTCGCGGTGGTCCTGATGCTTTTCGTGCTGGCGGTAGGCCCTACGGTATTCCTGCTGCAGGCCTATGTGCAGAACACAGGGGCCTACCTGTCCGATATCGTCAACAAGACGTTCAACCTGTTTGCCTACGAACCCACCGACTGGATTGGCGGCTGGACCTTGCTCTACTGGGGCTGGTGGTTGTCCTGGTCGCCCTTCGTGGGGCTGTTCATTGCGCGCATTTCCCGTGGGCGCACCATTCGCGAGTTCGTTTGCGGCGTGTTGTTCGTGCCGGCCGGTTTCACTTTGCTGTGGATGACGGTGTTTGGCGATTCGGCCATTCACATGATCCTGCACGGCGGCATCAAGGACCTGGCCGCGGTGGTCGACCAGGACAGCTCGCTGGCGTTGTTCGCGTTCCTTGAGCACTTCCCCTGGTCGACAGCCATTTCGATGGTGGCGGTGCTGATGGTCGTGGTGTTTTTCGTCACCTCGGCCGACTCGGGCGCCTTGGTGGTGGATATGCTGGCTTCGTCCGGCAGGGGCCATTCACCACTCTGGCAGCGCGTGTTCTGGTCCGTCAGCATGGGCGCGGTGGCCATTGCCCTGCTGCTGGCCAACGGCCTGAAAGCACTGCAAGCGGCCACGATTGCCAGCGCGTTGCCGTTCGCGATCATCCTGCTGTTCTCCATCTGGGGGTTGTTCAAGGCCCTGGGGCTCGACGCCACACGGCGTGGGCTGCGCACCCAGGCATTGCCAGGCCAGCGGCAGGGCCGTCAGAACCACGGCGGCTGGCAGCGCCGCTTGCGCAACATCGCCATGATGCCGCGCAGGGCGCACGTTACCCGCTTCATCGCCGATGTGGTCAAGCCCGCGTGCGAAGAAGTGGCGCAGGAACTGCGCAAACAAGGCTATGAGGTGACCGTGGATGAGCGTGAAGACGGCCGCATCACGCTCGAGCTTTCCCATGCCGGTGAAGGGCGCTTCAAGTACGAGGTACGCCCCCGGGCATTCAATACGCCGAGCTTCGTCATGCGCGACGCCGATGACAACAGCGATGCGCGCAAATACTTCCGGGCAGAGGTGTACCTGCGCGAAGGCGGGCAGGACTACGATGTGATGGGCTGGAGCCGTGAGGATGTGATCGGCGACATCCTCGACCAGTACGAGCGCCACCTGCATTACCTGCACGTGGTGAGCTGATGCCGTTTACGTGCGGGCGATCGCCGGAATCGCCCGCACGTAGACCAGCTCGCAGACCAGCTCGACCAATGTCTGGGTAATCACCGCCGCTGCCGCCAGCGTGCGCCACTGCTCTGGCAAGGCGAGCGCCAGCGGCAACACCACCAGCGAGTTGCGCGTCGCCGCACTGAACATCACGGCGCGCTTCTGCTGTGCCGGCAAGCCCAGCAGCCTCGCTGTTGCCCAGCCGATGGCCGGTGCCACCAGCGCAAAGCCCAGGTAAACCGGCACTACGGGCAGCAGTTGCGGCAGGTCGTGCAACACGATCCGGATCTGTGAAGCGATCACCACGAACAGCACCAGTGCCATCGCCGGTACGGGCATCCAGGCCCAGGCATCGTTCCATCGGCTCACCCCCCGCCACTTGCCGACCAGGGCACTGGTCCACACGGCCAAGGCCAACGGCACGACGATCATCGCCACGAACGCCTGCACGAAGGGCCCTATCGCCAGGTTCAACGGCTGGCCATCGTCGAGCATGAGCGCCAGGTAAAACGGCAACAGCAGCAGTTGCAGCAGCAACAGCACGGGGGTGGCGGCCAGCATGAGCCGCGCATCGCCTTTGCCCATGTGTGTGAACACCACCACGTAGTCGATGCAGGGTGCCAGCAGTACCAGCAAGGCGCCTGCCAACAATGCCGGCTGGCCCGTCAGCCCGCGGGTCAGGGCCCACACCAGCAAGGGCACCAGCACGAAATTGGCCAACAGCAAGGCAACCATGAACCGTCGATTGGCCAGGCTCGCGCGCAGGTCCAGAAAGGGTATCTGCAAGAACATGGCGTACATCAGCACGGCGATGGCGGGTGTGATCAGCACTTCCAGCACTGAAGCACCCGCACCGGCGAAAAGGCCGAAAGCGCAGGCCGCCAGCACGGTGGCGAAGTAGATGAGCGTTTGCCGGGTTTCGAGTTGGTCTCTGGTCAAGGCGCTACCTGCTGAAAAAAAAATGGCAGCGCCGGTCTTGCAATGCGGCGAAGCGCGAACGTGCTGCGCCGCAAGCCATATGTAAATCCGGCGCGCAAAAAAACCCGGCATTGAGCCTAATGCCTGTCAGTTAAGCGTTACTGGGGCTGCTTTGCAGCCCTTCGCGGGCACGCCCGCTCCCACACGTTTGGCGCTGAACTCAAGAGATGCGCGATCCCTTGTGGGAGCGGGCGTGCCCGCGAAGGGTCGCAAAGCGGCCCCAAATTACTTAACTGACTGGCATTAGGCCTCGAGCCGGGCTTTTCCTCTGGCGATCAGCGATCAGTTGCCGTAAACCGGCAGCTTCTTGCAGATGGCCTTGACCTTTTCACGCACGGCATTGATCACCGCTTCGTTGTTCAGGTCAGCCAGGATGTCGCAGATCCAGCCAGCCAGTTCCTTGCACTCGGCTTCCTTGAAGCCACGGGTGGTGACGGCTGGGGTGCCGAAACGCAGGCCCGAGGTGACGAACGGCGAACGTGGGTCGTTGGGTACCGAGTTCTTGTTGACGGTGATGTAGGCTTTGCCCAGGGCAGCGTCCGCATCTTTACCGGAGATTTCCTGCTTGATCAGCGACAGCAGGAACAGGTGGTTCTGGGTACCGCCGGATACCACGTCGAAACCTCGCTCGATGAACACTTCGGCCATGGCCTGGGCGTTTTTCACGACCTGCTGCTGGTAAGCCTTGAACTCAGGCTGCAGGGCTTCCTTGAAGCAGATGGCCTTGGCGGCGATGACGTGCTCCAGCGGGCCGCCCTGGGCGCCAGGGAACACGGCGGAGTTCAGCTTCTTCTCGATTTCTTCGTTCTTGCGCGCCAGGATCAGGCCGCCGCGTGGGCCGCGCAGGGTCTTGTGCGTGGTGGTGGTGACCACGTCGGCGAACGGTACCGGGTTCGGGTACACGCCAGCGGCAACCAGGCCGGCAACGTGAGCCATGTCGACGAACAGGTAGGCACCCACCTTGTCGGCGATAACACGGAAGCGGGCGAAGTCCAGCACTTGCGAGTAGGCGGAGAAGCCGGCAACGATCATCTTCGGCTTGTGCTCGACAGCCAGGCGCTCAACTTCGTCGTAGTCGATCAGGCCGTTGCCGTCGATGCCGTACTGGATGGCATTGTACAGTTTGCCCGAGGAGCTTACCGAAGCACCGTGGGTCAGGTGGCCACCGTGGGCCAGGCTCATGCCCAGGATGGTGTCACCGGCCGACAGCAGGGCCAGGTAGACAGCAGCGTTGGCCTGGGAGCCGGCGTGCGGCTGAACGTTGGCGTAATCGGCACCGAACAGCTCTTTGGCACGGTCGATGGCCAGTTGCTCGACGACGTCGACGTACTCGCAACCACCGTAGTAGCGCTTGCCTGGGTAGCCTTCGGCGTACTTGTTGGTCAGCACCGAGCCCTGGGCTTCCATGACAGCCGGGCTGGTGTAGTTTTCCGAGGCGATCAGCTCGATATGCTCTTCCTGGCGCAGGGCTTCTTGCTGCATGGCTTCGAAGAGCTCGGCGTCGTACTTGGCAATGGTCAAATCACGGCTGAACATGGCGGTCCTCAAGGATCGGGGTAGTTTGGGGGGGCATTCTAACCGATTGATTCGCGGCTGGCATATGAAGTGGCGTCAAGTCGCGGACCAATGGGTCTCATGTTGCATCCCGCGCCGTGTCTGGGCTGGGCTGGGATTGGAGTTGACTCTGAAGTCCGGTTTCTGGGGGCGTTGCGCCCCATCGCCGGCAAGCCGGCTCCCACAAGTTTGCACATGGCCGGAAGTTAATGCGGTCGGTGTGGGAGCGGGCCCGCCCGCGAAGAACCCGGCGCGGTGGCTGGCACCGGCTACGCCGGTGTTCGCGGGCACGCCCGCTCCCACAAGGTCCTCCTGAATCAATAGTTGCGATGAGGCCAGTGCAGGCAGCGTCAATGGAACATGAACAACGTCTCGTTGGCGAACTGTGCCTCGAACTGATGCGCCGGCATCGGGCGCCCGAACAGGTAGCCCTGCACTTCGTCGCACCCGTGCTCGCGCAGGAACTCCAGTTGCTCGTGGGTTTCCACGCCCTCGGCGATGACCGCCAGGTTCAGGCTGTGGGCCATGGCGATGATCGCCCGGGCAATCTGCGCGTCCTGCTCGCCTTCGGGCAGGCCGTCGACGAAGGTTCGGTCGATCTTCAGCACGTCGATAGGGAACTGCTTGAGGTAGTTCAGCGACGAGTAGCCGGTGCCGAAGTCATCCACCGCAATGCTCAGGCCAAGGTTCTTCAGGCTGGCCAGTATCTGCAGCGCCTCGTTCACCTCACGCATCAGGATACTCTCGGTCAGTTCCAGCTCCAGGCACGCCGGCGGTAGCCCGCATTCCTCGAGGATGGTGGCAATCCGGGTGCCCAGCTGGCCATCGGAGAACTGCCGCGCCGAGATGTTCACCGAGACCTTCGGCACCCGCACCTTGGCCTTGTGCCAGGCCTTGAGCTGGCGGCTGGCCTCGCGCAGCACCCAGTCGCCCACATCCACCACCAGGCCCAGTTCCTCGATCACCGGGATGAAGTCGCCGGGCGGCACCAGGCCGCGGGTCGGGTGCCGCCAGCGCAGCAGCGCCTCGGCACCGGTCAGGCGTTTGCCATCGCCACTGAACTGCGGCTGGTAGTACAGGATGAACTCGTTCTGCTCCATGGCGTGGCGCAAGTCGCTTTCCAGCTCCAGGCGCTCCAGGGCGCTGGCGTTCATCTCGGCTTGGTAGAACTGGAAGTTGTTCTTGCCGCGTTCCTTGGCGTGGTACATGGCGGTGTCGGCGTTTTTCATCAGCTGGCTCAGCTCGCTGCCATCCTGCGGGCTGAGGGCGATGCCGATACTGGCGGTGACGAAGAACTCGCGGTTTTCCAGCACGAACGGCCGCACCAGGCTGGCAAGGATGTTCTCGGCCACATGGATGGCGCGGTTCAAGGCCATTTCCCGGGTCGCGCGCGGTTGCAGCAGCAAGGTGAATTCGTCGCCGCCCATGCGCGCCACGGTGTCGTCGTCGTCCACGCAGGCCAGCAGGCGCAAGGCCATGTCCTTGAGCATGCGGTCGCCGGCGGCATGGCCAAGCGAGTCGTTGATCGGCTTGAAGCGGTCGAGGTCGAGGAACATCAGCACCACCCAGGCCTTTTGCCGCTCGGCCTGTTGCAGGGCGTTGTACAAACGGTCCTGGAACAGCGTGCGGTTGGGCAGGTGGGTGAGGGCGTCGTAGTAGGCCAGGCGGTGAATGCGTTGCTCGCTGGCCTTGCGCTCGCTGATGTCGGTAAAGAAACACACGTAGCTGGCCAGGTCGCCCTCATCGTCCAGCACTGCGGTGATGCCGACCCAGGCCGGGTAGTGGTCGCCGTCACGGCGCTTGAGCCACACCTCGCCCTCCCAGCTGCCGCGCTGGTGCAGTTGCTTGACCACGTAGCGCAGGTGGCTTTCCTGCTGTTCGTCGACCGTGAGCATGCTGGGCAACTGGTCGAGCACGTCGCTGACGGCGTAGCCGCTGACCCGGCTGAACGCTTCGTTGGCCTGGACGATATAGCCGGCCGGGTCGGTGATGAGAATCGCCGAGGTCGAGTGCTCGAATACCGTCGCGGCCATGCGCAGGTCTTTTTCTGCGCGGCGCTGCTGGCTGATGTCGCGGCCGACCCCCAGCACACCTTCGAAGCGCTGGTCGTCGTCCCACACCAGCACCAGGCGCAGTTCGATCGGGATCTTGCGGCCATCGGCGCGCAGGCAGTCGAACAGGAACAGCTGGGTCGGCAGCTGGCTGCGCAGCTGGGCCAGCTGCTCGGCGTCGCCCATGGCCTTGCTGACCCGTTCCATCAGGCTGTAGATGCCGGTGAGCTGGGCCGGGTTGGCGATGATCGACTGCCAGCCGTTGGTGAAGATCCACTCGGCCTGGTAACCCAGCACGCTCTGCACCGACGGGCTGACGTAGTTGAGCTGGAGCAGGCTGTCGGTGGAGAAGATCACGTCGCTGATGCTTTCGGCCAGCATGCGGTAGCGCTGCTCGCTGTCACGCAGCGACTGGCTGGCCTCGATCTGTACGGTGACATCCTTGCCAACGCCGATGATGCGCGTTACCAGACCTTCGGCGTTGCGGGTCAGTACCTGCTCACGGATGTCGTAGCAGCGCCAACTGCCGTCCCGGTGGCGGAAGCGCAACTGACAGTGCAATTGCTGGTCGTGGCCATTGTTCCGCTGTTGCTGGCGCAAGGCCTGGTAGTGCGCGGCGTCTTCGGGGTGCAGCAGCAGTTCCCAGAAGCGCTCGCCCATGTGTGCCAGCTCGGTACGGTCGTAGCCCAGTGTCTGGCCGAGGTGGCGGTTGCTGAAGATCATCCGCTGGCTGAGCACATCCTGCACATACAGCTGGTCGGGTACGGTGCGCACCACGTCGGACCAGAAGCTTTCGCGCTCCAGCAGCGACAGTTCGACCTGCTTGCGGCTGGTGATGTCGCTGATGCTCAGGATCACCGCCTGGTAGTCACGCCGTTGTTGCGGCAGGCGCGCCATCAACCACAGGTGCAACTCGCCACCCAGCGGTGACGGCAGGCGTACTTCCAGCTCCAGCACCTGGCGCTGTTCGATCAGCGCGTCGATCAGTTGCATGCCGATGCTGTCGCGGCCATCGCCGGTGCCGTCGATCAACCGCTGCCAGGCGCCTTCATGGCAGTCGATGTTCAGTAACTGGCGGGCCACCTGGTTGACTTCGGTGATCTTCAGTTCCAGCAGCAGGGACCGGCGCAGGCCTGGATCCAGGGCCAGGCTGTGCTTGAGTGCGGCGCGGTTGCGCAGGTGGTAGCGGTCCAGCTGGCCCGGCAGGCTCGACAAGTCGAGCACGCACAGGGCCACGCCGGTGCCTTCGAAAATTTCCTGGTAGCGCCGGCGGTCTTCCTGCAGCGCACGCTGGCGCCGGCGCATGTTGATCAGGGCCAGCACCGGCAGCAGGGCGCAAAACAGCACCAGCAGGCATTTGCCGATCAGCGCCGGCAGCAGCTTCTGTTGCATCAGCTTGGCGTCGAACAGGCCGCGCAGTTGCCAGGTGCTGTTGTCGATGAAGGCCAGCATCACGCTTTGCAGCGGGTCATCGCTGGTAGCGGTGGGGGCATGGCGCTGCAGCACTTCGCCAGTGCGGCTGTTTTCCAGCAGCCATAACGGATGGGTGCCGCTGTCCAGGTGCAGGGTGAGCTCGCGGTAGTAGTCTGGCGACAGGCGCAGCAGCCAGTAGCCGCGTTCCTGCTCGGTGGCCTGGCGCAGCAGCATGTACAGCGTGTGGTTGTCGGGCGAATTGGTGAAGAAGTACGCACGCCCCTGGTTCAGCGCCAGCAACTCGTCCAGCCACTGCCGGTCCGGGCTGCCGGCCAGGCTGTCGGCGCGCAGCTGCCCGGTGCTGTCCAGCCAGGCCAGGCTTTGCAGGTCGGGCAGGCGCTGGCGCAGGGTATCCACCAGGCTGGGCATGGCTGCGGGCGTCGGCGGGTTGATGTAGGGCTGTACCACATTCAGCGCCTGCTGGGCCTTGAACGCCATGTTCAGGTTCAGGTGGTCGGCCATTTCCACGCTGGCATCCAGGCTCTGCGCGCGCAGGTCGGCCTGGGTGTGGTTGAACTGGGCGAACAGTTGCCACAGCAGCAGGCCCAGCAGGATCAGGGCCAGCAGCGCCAACGTGCCCTTGATCGACCCGCGCAGGGTAGAGGCGGATGCTTCAGGCGCGGAACGCAGTGACGACGGGTGAGTAAGATTGATCAAGCGCTGATCCTGCGATTGGGCTGGCGATGGCAGGGACGAAACGTGCACGGCATGTACCGGTGTCCGGCAGTCACACCGTGGTGGCGCACTATAAGGCCGGACAGCCGAAACCGGCTAGCATGCCTACGATTATGGCAAAGTGCCAGCCATCTGGACCGATGGCGACTGCCCGCCGGTTCGGCAAGCCCCTGCAACCTGTGCGAGAATGCCGCCCGCTTTACATGACAACGCATCGGAGATGTTCGCTTTTGGTTACTCACTTTTCCTCCAATGGCCTCGATTCCGCCTGTGGGCGTAGCAGTCAGACCCTTGTCAGCACTGCCGTGACCGAGGACGTATCCTGCAAGTCTTGCCAGCGTTCGCTGAGCAAACCTGAAGCGGCCAGTTCGGCCAAGCCCAAGGCCCCGTCGCTGGCTGAACTGCGCAAGACCGCCAAGGCGGCAGCGCCGGCAGTGGCTGCGGCCCACAAGCCTGCAGCCAAGGTGGTCAGCACTGCCCCTGCGGCCGCCAAACCCGCGAATGTTGCCGAGCAGCAGCCTGCCCGCAGCAGTGGCTTCAGCGTGAAGTCTGCCTGGGCCGCGCGCCTGGCCGAGCAGGGTGACCGTTGCCGGTTGCCGCGTGGCAAGGCCCGGCAGCGTCACGTCTGAGCCATCTCGGCAGCGGTGCCGCCCCTTTCGCGGCTAAAGTCATGAAAGGGCCGCCACAGGCAACACATTTCCCCATAGATCACACCGTTCCCTGCCCACCATCGCCCCGCCTATGAAACGCCGTGCGATGGCGTAGAATGGTCGCCTTTGTTCAATTACACCCAAACACACATCTCCCTGGTCAGCGCGCCAGGGCGATCGTCGATGTCTTTACTTACCTGATTAGAGGGCTTGGTTTTGGCTCAATACGTCTACACCATGCATCGGCTGAGCAAGGTCGTGCCGCCGAAGCGGGAAATTCTCAAGAACATTTCCCTGTCATTCTTCCCAGGCGCCAAGATTGGCGTGCTCGGCCTGAACGGCGCCGGTAAGTCGACCCTGCTGCGGATCATGGCGGGCGTCGACAAGGAATTCGACGGCGAAGCCCGTCCGATGCCCGACATCAACGTGGGCTACCTGCCCCAGGAACCGCAACTGGACCCGAGCAAGACGGTCCGCGAAGTGGTCGAAGAAGCGGTCAGCGTGATCAAGGACGCCCAGGCCCGCCTGGACGAGGTGTACGCTGCCTACGCCGAACCAGATGCCGACTTCGACAAGCTGGCCGCCGAACAGGCCAAGTTGGAAGCCATCCTGCAGGCCGCCGATGGCCACAACCTGGAGCGCCAGCTGGACGTCGCTGCCGACGCCCTGCGCCTGCCGGCCTGGGACGCCCGCATCGAGCACCTGTCCGGTGGTGAGAAGCGCCGTGTGGCCCTTTGCCGCCTGCTGCTGTCGGCCCCCGACATGCTGCTGCTCGACGAACCAACCAACCACCTGGACGCCGACTCGGTGGCCTGGCTGGAGCGCTTCCTGCACGACTTCCCGGGCACGGTGGTGGCGATTACCCACGACCGTTACTTCCTCGACAACGTCGCTGGCTGGATCCTGGAACTGGACCGTGGCGCCGGCATCCCGTACGAAGGCAACTACTCGGGCTGGCTGGAAGCCAAGTCCGAGCGCCTGGCGCAGGAGTCCAAGCAGCAAAGCGCCCATGAAAAGGCCATGAAAGAGGAACTGGAATGGGTGCGCAAAGGCGCCAAGGCCCGCCAGTCCAAGTCCAAGGCCCGCCTGCAGCGCTTCGAAGAAATGCAGTCGCAGGAATTCCAGAAGCGTAGCGAAACCAACGAGATCTACATCCCGGCCGGCCCACGCCTGGGTGACAAGGTCATCGAGTTCAAGAACGTCACCAAGGGCTATGGCGACCGCGTACTGATCGACAACCTGTCGTTCGCCATGCCAAAAGGCGCGATCGTCGGCGTGATCGGTGGTAACGGTGCTGGTAAGTCCACCCTGTTCCGCATGCTGATGGGCAAGGAACAGCCGGATTCGGGCAGCATCGAAATCGGCGAAACCGTGCAACTGGCTTGCGTCGACCAAAGCCGCGAAGACCTGGACGGCAGCAAGACCGTGTTCCAGCAGGTGTCCGACGGTTCCGACATGATCAAGATCGGCAACTACGAGATCCCGTCGCGCACTTACGTTGGCCGTTTCAACTTCAAAGGCGGCGACCAGCAGAAGTTCGTCAAGGACCTGTCCGGTGGTGAGCGGGGTCGCCTGCACCTGGCGTTGACGCTGAAGGAGGGCGGTAACGTCCTGCTGCTCGACGAACCGTCCAACGACCTGGACGTGGAAACCCTGCGTTCGCTGGAAGAAGCCCTGCTGGACTTCCCGGGCGCCGCGATCGTGATTTCCCACGACCGTTGGTTCCTGGACCGTGTGGCGACCCACATCCTGGCGTACGAAGACGACTCGAACGTGGTGTTCTTCGAGGGTAACTACACCGAGTACGAAGCCGACCGCAAAAAGCGTCTGGGTGACGCTGCTGCCCAGCCGCACCGGGTACGGCACAAGAAACTGGCCCAGTAAGCCAGTGTCTTGATGCACAGGAATGGGGCCCTTGGTGGCCCCATTTTTGTGCCTGACGTTTACGGGTGTGGCTGTTTGAAGGCCAGGATTGCGGCTTTTTTTGTATACACTTATATAAAACGCACCAAATAAATTCAGAAAAACGACATGTCGCCCTGTTCCGGTGCGATTGCTTCTTGGTACATTCCCGAAAAACCAATAAGTCCAAAATCTTCGGTGAGATGTCTACCATGTTCGAATCTGTCGACAGTTTCCTCGCGCGCCTGCAACAGCGCGACCCAGGCCAGCCCGAGTTCCACCAGGCAGTGGAAGAAGTGCTGCGCACGCTATGGCCTTTCCTTGAGGCCAACCCTCATTACCTGCAGTCCGGCATCCTGGAGCGTATGGTCGAGCCGGAGCGTGCGGTGCTGTTCCGCGTGTCGTGGGTCGATGACCAGGGCAAAGTGCAGGTCAACCGCGGCTACCGTATCCAGATGAGCAGCGCCATCGGCCCGTACAAGGGCGGCTTGCGCTTCCACCCCTCGGTCAACCTCAGCGTGCTGAAATTCCTGGCCTTCGAGCAGGTCTTCAAGAACTCCCTGACTTCGCTGCCCATGGGCGGTGGCAAGGGCGGGTCGGACTTCGACCCCAAAGGCAAGAGCGACGCCGAAGTGATGCGCTTCTGCCAGGCGTTCATGAGCGAGCTGTACCGCCACATCGGCGCCGACTGCGACGTGCCGGCCGGTGACATCGGCGTGGGTGCCCGCGAAATCGGCTTCATGTTTGGCCAGTACAAGCGGCTTGCCAACCAGTTCACGTCGGTACTGACCGGCAAGGGGATGACCTACGGTGGCAGCCTGATTCGCCCCGAAGCCACCGGCTACGGTTGCGTGTATTTCGCCGAGGAAATGCTCAAGCGCCAGGACAAGCGCATCGACGGCCGTCGCGTGGCGGTGTCGGGCTCGGGCAACGTTGCCCAGTATGCCGCGCGCAAGGTCATGGACCTGGGCGGCAAAGTGATCTCCATGTCGGACTCCGAAGGCACGCTGTATGCCGAAGCCGGCCTGACCGATGCCCAGTGGGAAGCACTGATGGCGCTGAAGAACGTCAAGCGGGGCCGTATCAGCGAGCTAGCCGAGCAGTTCGGCCTGGAGTTCCGCAAGGGCCAGACCCCTTGGAGCCTGGCATGCGACATTGCCTTGCCGTGCGCCACGCAGAATGAACTGGGCGCCGAAGACGCCCGTACCTTGCTGGCCAACGGCTGTATCTGCGTGGCCGAAGGCGCCAACATGCCGACCACCCTGGAAGCGGTGGATATCTTCCTGGAAGCCGGCATCCTCTATGCCCCGGGCAAAGCATCCAACGCCGGCGGTGTGGCCGTGTCTGGCCTGGAGATGTCGCAGAATGCCATGCGCCTGCTGTGGACTGCCGGCGAAGTGGACAGCAAGCTGCACAACATCATGCAATCGATCCACCATGCTTGCGTGCATTATGGTGAAGAGGCGGATGGCCGGGTCAATTACGTGAAAGGTGCGAACATCGCCGGCTTTGTCAAAGTGGCGGATGCGATGTTGGCTCAGGGCGTGGTTTGATCCGGGATCGCAGGGGGCCGCTTTGCGGCCCGTCGCGATACAAAGCACCTCACCCTTCAGCGATCACGTCAGTCACTTCGATCAGCAATTCCCCAACCGGCCGCTGCCACACCACCTCATCCCCCGGCCCCGCCCCCAGCAAGGCCCGCCCCAACGGCGACCCCCAGTTGATCAGGCCGCGCCCGGCATCCGCCTCATCCTCGCCCACCAGCCGTACCTCATGCGCCTGGTCTTGCGCGTCGACAAAGCGTACCCGGCTGCCAATCTGCACCTTGCTGTGCGACGTCGCGGGCGGTACCACCTGGGCGCTCTGCACCCGCGCGCTGAAGTACCGCAGGTCGCGCTCGGTATCGGCCAGCCGCTGCTTGTCCACACGCTCGCCCTGCGCCTGCAGGTCGCTGCGCAAGGCATTCAACTCGGCCACACGTTCCTGCAACTGGCGCAGGCCGCTGGCGGTCACATAGTTGGGTTGCTCACTGACGCGCCGCTCTACCGGTTGATCGGCCTGGGCGGCGGCCTGGTCCTCATTGACGAATGCTCGGCTCATGCAAGGCCTCCTTGTGCAGAAGACCATCATGGCAGGCCGCGGGTTTAAAGAAATGTCCGTTAACGACCTCAGTCGTGGCGATAGGCCTTGGCGGCGCCACGGTCCTTTTCCTGCTGCCACTCGCGGTCGCGCTGGTCCCAGAAGCGCTCGTGGTACTGGCGCTGCTCTTCAGTGTTCTGCATGGCCTGGCACTGGCGAAAGCCATCGTCCCAGCCGGTTTCGTACTGGCGCTCGTGCAGGTAGCGGGGTACGTCCTTGCGAAAGTCGCCGGCCATGGTGCCGGCGGCCTGGTGGCCACTGCTGCAACCGTCCTGAAAGCCATCGGCATAGGCAGGGGGATAGCCGTTGGCGAGCATTTGCTCGTGGGTGGTTTCACAACCTGACAGCAACAACGCAATGCACACGCCGAACCAGTACCGTGACATAACCACCTGACCCTCCCGTCGATAGGGGCAAGTCTAGGTGGCGATTGGTCGGGTTGGTGTCAAAACAGTGTCAAAGCGTTGGTTGGGCCACACTGTTGCCTGTGCAGGCAACCCGCAATCTTCAATAGTGGTACCACTTCAGCTCCAGCATCACCTCATTCTGCGCAGTGGCCAGGTGGCTGAACTCACGCGAAGCACTCAACCTCACCCCTAGGTTCTGGCTGATTTCCCATTGCTGGTTCAGGCTCAGGCTGCGTCGTACTTCGCCATTGGTGAAGTAATCACCTTTGGCCTCCAGGGTCATGTTGCCCAGCCCGTTGCGCCACAGCAGCCCGCCATTGAACCCCGCGGCCGGGGCAATGAATTCGGCGAAGTCGTTGTGGTGTTCGACCCGCACCGTGCCCAGGGCAAAACCGAGCAAGCCATCGGCCAGTTGCCAGGTGCCGCCGGCGCCACCATTCACATGGCTTACCAGCACCTCGTCATCATGCTTGCCGGGTACCCGCTCCAGGCCGCCAGCCACTTGCCATGACCAAGGCTTGAGCAAGGCGTTGCGTGGGGTCAGCGAGCGGATGGTGGCCAAGTCCAGGCGTTGTACCTGCCAGTCGTTGCCTTCGTACTGGCGCACCTTCAATTGCAGGATTTCGATCTGGGCGCCCAGCGGGAAGCCATAGGCGTTGTCGTTCAGGTCGTGGTAGGCCATGCGCAGGCCATACTCGGCGTAGGCACGGTCCTCGCGGGTGCCCACCCCCAGTTGCCAGGTCCGTGAGTCATGGCCGTCTTCGGGCAGGCCGGGGCGCTCTACCTGCAGCGGCGGGGGCGGGTTGCCGTTGATCGCCCGCAGCAGTTCGAAGCTGCGCTTGGCTTGGCCCGTGTCACGTTCCTGACCGTTGGCACGGTAGCGCTCGAGGCGATAGGCGGCGTCCTGCACCAGCGCCTGGCGCTCGCGGGGCAGCGCCTTGAACGCAGGGCTCTGCAGTTGCGCGGTGTCGGCGCTGACCGCCAGCACCTGTTGCTTTTCGTTGTGGTCCAGCGGCTCGGCGCGGGCCAGCAGCTCACGTTCGCGCGAAGGGCGGTAGGTTTCGCTGGCGACCAGGCCGGACTGCTTCACGGCCTTGACCGTGTCGGTGGGTATAGCGGTCAGCGGAAACTGCGATGTCAGGTCCAGGCTTGGGCGGGCCACCTGCAGCAGTTCCAGCAGGCGGTACGAGCAGTTTTCGTCGAAGAAGAAGTAATCGAACTGAATCTGCTTCAGTTCCCACACATGCTCGACCATGCGCCCGGTTTCCTGTGGGGTCAGGTCCAGCTGGTATTCCCACAGGTCGCGGTTTTCCAGGCTGCGGTATTCGGAGAGCTTCTCTTGGTAGGGCATCAGCGCGAACAGCCCCGGGTAGCCGCCCATCAGGCCTTTCCAGGCATACAGGATGCTGTTGTCGCTGCCTTCGATGTAGGCGCCGAAGTTGATCGCGTAGCTCAGCAGCGTGGTGTCGTCGCTGCGGGTAGTGGACTGGTCGATGCGCAGCAGGGTGTGGCCGAACATCGACGAGGGGCTGTTCAGGTAGGCCGCCGGGAAAATCAGCGCGGCGCTGTGCGGGTCGACCGATTTGTACCAGGTGTTGAACGCCTGGCAGTCCGGTTGTGGCAAGCCTTGCAAATTCAGCTGCTCACGCAGCCAGCGGGTGCGTGCGGGGAATACGCACTGGGCATGTTTGTCGCCGAGGCTGGTCGGGGCGTACAGGGCTTGCACCGTGGCTTGCAGCTCCTGGTCGGGGTGGTGCGCACCGTCTTTGGCCAGGAAGAACGCGTCATCGTCCACATAGCTGCGCCAGCCGCCGAGCTTGGCGGTTTCGTAATGACCCAAGGCAATCCAGTAGGGGGTATTGGCCAGTTGCTGGAGGCGGCCTTGATCCAGCACAGGGGCGGCGTGAACAGGGGCGCAGACACACAGCGCGAGGGCAGCGAAGCGTTTGAGCATATCGGGCAACTACTTCTGAACGATGCCGAAAAAGGCGAAACCCGCCCCCGAAGGGGCGGGAGCTGCAGCTTAGGCCTCGGTAGCGTATTTGGCCAGGCGTGGGTCGCCCTTCAGTACAGCGAGGGTGTTGCTGTGGACAGTTTCAGCGGTGACGTCGGCGCTGCTGAAGATCTGGTTGAAGTGCTGGTGGGTGACCGAGTTGAAGTAGCCACGGTCTTCCGGGGCCACGCCGAGTACCACGGCATAGGTGGTCAGTGCTTCACCTTGGCCCATGGCCATGTCTTCGGAAAGCTCGTTCATCATGCCGTTCATGGCGAACCAGGACTTGCCGCCGTAGGTCAGCGAAGCCTTGGTCGAGCAGCCGTTGGTGCCGGAGGTCATACCGAAGGTGGCGTTACCAGAGGTGCCGTTGGTGGTGGAAGCCAGGAAGTGAGCCGGCGTGCCGCGCTGGCCCTCGAACAGCATGTTGCCCCAGCCGCAGTTCGGGCCGCCTGGCGCTTCTGCCATGGCGTTGAGCGAGACCACGGTGAACAGAGTACCCAGAAGAATCCGTTTCATAGCTTTTTTCTCTTTGTCATAACCAAGGGTCAGGGTTTCTGGCAACTCGGTTGCCAGGTCGGGAAAGCATTTCACCCACCCGCGCAGCTTGGAGTTTAGGCACGATCTAAAGGTTGCGTTGTTGATTGCGAAAAATTTGCTGTTCGAATACCTGCTCTGGCGGTGAGGTGCGGCGATATAAAGTCCCCTGGAGCCTTGCAAGGCGCGCGCGGGCAGCGCCAGAATGCTGCGTATCTGCCCCGCCGAAGTAAGGAAACCCAATGCCCGATCCTGTCGCTGCGCGCCTGCGTCTTGCGCCTGAAGCCCTGACCCGGCGTTTCTCACCCGAGCAGTTTGCCTTTACCAATACCGACGATCTGGAGCCGTTTCGCGGAGTCCTGGGCCAGGAACGTGCTGTCGAGGCCCTGCAGTTCGGCGTGGCCATGCCACGCCCTGGTTACAACGTGTACGTGATGGGCGAGCCCGGCACCGGGCGTTTCTCGTTCGTCAAACGCTACCTCAAGGCCGAAGGCAAACGCCAGCAGACCCCGGCCGACTGGGTATACGTCAACCACTTCGACGACACCCGCGAGCCGCGGGCACTGGAGCTGCCGTCCGGCACCGCCACCGAGTTCATCGCCGACATGGGCGGGCTGATCGACAACCTGCTGGCCACCTTCCCGGCGGTGTTCGAGCACCCGTCGTACCAGCAGAAGAAGGGCGCCATCGACCGCGCCTTCAACCAGCGCTATGACCGTGCCCTGGATGTGATCGAGCGGGCGTCGCTGGAGAAGGACGTGGCCTTGTACCGCGACTCCAGCAACGTCGCCTTTACCCCCATGGCCGATGGCAAGGCGCTGGACGAAGCGGAATTCGCCCAGTTGCCGGAAGAGGTGCGCGAGCAGTTCCACGAAGACATCGCCCAGCTCGAGGAGCAGCTGAACGAGGAGTTGGCCAGCCTGCCGCAGTGGAAGCGCGAGTCGAACAACCAGTTGCGCCAGCTGAACGAAGAAACCATCACCCTGGCCTTGCAACCGCTGCTGGCGCCGCTTTCGGAAAAGTACGCCGAGAACGCCGCGGTCTGCGCCTACCTGCAATCGGTGCAATTGAACCTGCTGCGCACCGTGGTCGAGCAACTGGTCGATGACAGCAAGACCGACGCCGTTGCCCGCAAGCTGCTGGAAGAGCAATACGCGCCAAGCCTGGTCGTGGGCCACTACGCCAACGGTGGCGCACCGGTGGTGTTCGAGCCGCATCCGACCTACGACAACCTGTTTGGCCGCATCGAATACAGCACCGACCAGGGCGCGCTGTATACCTCGTATCGCCAGTTGCGCCCGGGGGCGCTGCACCGGGCCAATGGCGGCTTCCTGATCCTCGAAGCCGAGAAGATGCTGGGTGAGCCGTTCGTGTGGGACGCGCTCAAGCGTGCGCTGCAATCGCGCAAGCTGAAAATGGAATCGCCGATCGGTGAGCTGGGCCGGGTGGCTACTGTCAGCCTGCAGCCGCAGATGATCCCGCTCAATGTCAAGCTGGTGATCATCGGCTCGCGGCAGCTGTACTACGCACTGCAGGACCACGACTCTGACTTCCAGGAGATGTTCCGCGTGCTGGTCGACTTCGACGAAGACATGCCCATGGTCGACGAGAACCTGGAGCAATTCGCCCAGCTGTTGCGCACCCGCACCAACGAAGAAGGCATGGCGCCGCTGACCAGCGATGCGGTGGCGCGCCTGGCCACGTTCAGCGCACGCCTGGCGGAGAACCAGTCGCGCTTGTCGGCCCGTATCGGCGACCTGTTCCAGCTGGTCAGCGAAGCCGACTTCATCCGCCAGCTGGCCGGTGACGAAATGACTGACGCCGGCCATATCGAGCGGGCGCTCAAGGCCAAGGCCACTCGTACCGGCCGGGTATCGCAGCGGGTACTGGACGACATGCTTGCCGGCATCATCCTGATCGACACTGAGGGTGCGGCGATTGGCAAGTGCAACGGGCTGACGGTGCTGGAAGTCGGCGATTCGGCGTTCGGCATGCCGGCACGTATTTCGGCCACGGTATACCCGGGCGGCAGCGGTATCGTCGACATCGAGCGAGAGGTCAACCTGGGCCAGCCGATCCACTCCAAGGGGGTGATGATCCTCACCGGTTACCTGGGCAGCCGCTACGCCCAGGAATTCCCGTTGGCGATTTCCGCGAGTATCGCCCTGGAGCAGTCCTACGGCTATGTCGACGGTGACAGCGCCTCGCTTGGCGAGGCGTGCACGCTGATCTCGGCCTTGTCGCGTACACCGCTCAAGCAGTGCTTCGCCATTACTGGCTCGATCAACCAGTTTGGTGAAGTGCAGGCCGTGGGTGGGGTGAACGAGAAAATCGAGGGCTTCTTCCGCCTGTGCGAAGCGCGTGGCCTGACGGGCGAGCAGGGGGTCATCATCCCGCGTGCCAACGTGGCTACCCTGATGCTGGACGAGCGTGTGTTGCAGGCTGTGGAAAACGGTATGTTCCACGTCTACGCCGTCAGCCAGGCCGACGAGGCGCTCAGCCTGCTGGTAGGTGAAGAGGCCGGGGTGCTGGATGACAAGGGCCAGTTCACCGAGGGCAGTGTCAACGCCCGGGTGGTGGAACGCCTGCGGGAAATCGCCGAGATGATCAGTGAGGAGGAGATCGAAAGGGCGGAAAAGGAGCGCCTTGAGGAAGTCATCGCCCAGGCCAAGCCCGCCTGAGTCAATAAACCGGCGCTGGCGGCCATGTGCTACCGTTCAGCGCCGGTTTTCCAACTTTCTGTTTTCCTCTTCTATGCTGGAACTTAAGGAAGGAACAGCGTTCAGGATGGAAACAGCCTGAGGGTTTCAGGCTGAACAAGGCTCATTGGAGGGGACGCGGCCATGCGCAACCTCAGCCTCACACGCCAGTGCCTGGGCCTGGTGACCCGCATCGAATGCAGCATCCGCCCATTGGCCGGCGACACCGGCATGTGGACCTTGCTGTTCGCCGCCGGCATGGCCGGTGAACAACCCTCTGCAATCAAGGCCCAGGGGCCGTTCCATGGGCCAATGGTGGCCGAGTCGGTGCTGCACGCCATCGTCGACAGCCTGACCCTGCACGGGTACCAAGTGGCAGAAGACCCGCAGATCTGGTGTTTGCACCTGCAGGCGCAGCTGCGCCGGATCAACGGCGAGCGCTGCCGGAACCTGGGGGACTACCAGTTCCATCCGGAGACCTGAGCGAGCGCTAGGGCCGCTTTGCGGGCCGATCGCGACGCAAGGCCGCCCTACAGGGGGTCGTGGTCGCCTGGATCGGGCTTTTGCTGCAACAGGTGGCTGGCTATACTCGCCGTCGCTTTTTTAGTCACCTGATGAGTCCCGAACTTCATGGAACGTATCCTCGAAAACGCGATGTATGCCTCGCGCTGGCTGCTCGCCCCGATCTACTTCGGCCTGTCACTCGGCCTGCTGGCCCTGGCGCTGAAATTTTTCCAGGAAGTGGTCCACGTCCTGCCCAACGTCTTCGCCCTCAGTGAAGCCGACCTGATCCTGGTGATCCTGTCGCTGATCGACATGTCGCTGGTGGGCGGCCTGCTGGTGATGGTGATGATTTCGGGCTACGAGAACTTCGTTTCGCAACTGGACATCGACGAAAGCAAGGAAAAGCTCAACTGGCTGGGCAAAATGGACTCTTCGTCGCTGAAGATGAAGGTGGCCGCATCGATCGTGGCCATTTCGTCCATTCACCTGCTGCGCGTGTTCATGGACGCACAGAACATCTCCACCGACTACCTGATGTGGTACGTGATCATTCACATGACCTTCGTGGTTTCGGCGTTCTGCATGGGCTACCTGGACAAGCTGACCAAGCACTGAGTCGTACAGGGCTGTTCGCGCGCGCAGCCTTTGGCCTGGTAGCTGCTCGCGGCGGCCCAGTGTGCTAGGCTGCTCGCCCTTTTCATCAAGGGCGCGGCTGCACTGCGCCCTGCAGTGGAGCACGACAATGTCCGAACTCAACCTGTCCACCGACGAAACCCGCGTCAGCTACGGCATTGGCCGTCAGCTGGGCGGCCAGCTGCGCGACAACCCACCACCAGGCGTCAGCCTGGAAGCGATCCTGGCCGGCCTGACCGACGCTTTCAACGGCGCCGACAGCCGCGTCAGCGAAGCCGACCTGTCGGCCAGCTTCAAGGTCATCCGCGAAGTGATGCAAGCCGAAGCGGCGGCCAAGGCCGAAGCCGCTGCTGCCGCGGGCAAGGAATTCCTGGTCGAGAACGCCAAGCGTGACGGCATCACTACCCTGGCTTCCGGTCTGCAGTTCGAAGTGCTGACTGCCGGCGACGGCGCCAAGCCAAGCCGTGAAGACAACGTGCGCACGCACTACCACGGCACCCTGATCGACGGCACTGTGTTCGACAGCTCCTACGAGCGTGGCCAGCCGGCTGAATTCCCGGTCGGCGGCGTGATCGCTGGCTGGACCGAAGCCCTGCAGCTGATGAACGCAGGCAGCAAATGGCGCCTGTACGTGCCGAGCGAGCTGGCTTACGGCGCCCAAGGCGTGGGCAGCATCCCGCCGCACAGCGTGCTGGTGTTCGACGTCGAGCTGCTCGACGTTCTGTAAGATCGCCGGGGCCGCTTTGCGGCCCATTCGCGGGCTCGCCCGCTCCCACAGGTGTCGCGTTAGCAGTACTTGTGGGAGCTGGCTTGCCAGCGATGAGGCCGGCGCTGCCAACCTCAATTCCAATCCGTTCCCGTAGGGCGCAACGCCCGCGCATAGCAGAACAGAAACAGATTGCGCACCAGCTCCTTCAATACCCCCGGTTCACTCGAATTCAACCCGCTCATGTCCAGGTCGCCCTGGTCACGCAGTTCGTCGAGGGCTTCTGCTTCGAGTACCGCGCACACCTCGCCGGTTTCCCGATGAAGAATGCGCAGGTAGGGGTGAGGGCGGTCCAGCCAGGCGTCGATCAGATAAGTCATGGCTACTCTCCTTGGAAATCGATTCCAATGAGAATAATTCTTATTATCAGAATAGCAAGCGCCAATTGGCGGAATTCATGTAATCAGACTTTGCGAACGAACTCGGACTTCAGCTTCATGGCGCCGATGCCGTCGATCTTGCAGTCGATGTCGTGGTCGCCATCGCACAGGCGGATGTTCTTGACCTTGGTGCCGACCTTGACCACCAGGGATGAACCCTTGACCTTCAGGTCCTTGATCACGGTGACGGTGTCGCCATCCTGCAGGATGTTGCCGACCGAATCCTTTTTCACCACCTCGTCGCTGGCAGCCTCGGCATCGCCGCTGGCCGACCACTCGTGGGCGCATTCAGGGCAGATCAGCTGAGTGCCATCCTCATAGGTGTATTCGGAATTGCATTTCGGGCAGGGTGGCAGAGTGCTCACTTCGGTTCCTCAAACAAACAGACGGGCGGTAGAAAGCCCGCATTGTAAAAGGTATTTTTCCAGAAGGGATTATGTCCGGACAAAAGCAACCGCGGGCTTGCCCGCTCCCACAGTGTTGGTATCAACCTGTGGAAGCGGGCAAGCCCGCGAAGAAGCGGCTCGGTGTGTCAGTGCGTGCGCGCGACTGCAAACTCGCTCAGCTCAACCAGCGCATCGCGGTACTCGCTGGCTGGCAGCACCTCAAGGCATGCAATGGCGCGCTTCACGTAATCACGAGCCAGCTCTGCGGTGTACTGCAGCGCACCCGATTCCTCGACTGCCACGCGAATCTGCTCGAGGTCTTCCAGGCCGCCCTTCTGAATGGCCTGGCGCACCAGCGCCGCCTGTTCGGCGGTGCCTTCGCGCATGGTGTAGATCAGCGGCAGGGTAGGCTTGCCTTCGGCCAGGTCGTCGCCAACGTTCTTGCCCAGCGTCTGCGAGTCGCCCTTGTAGTCCAGCAGGTCGTCGACCAGCTGGAAGGCCACGCCCAGGTGGTCGCCGAAGGTTCGCAGGGCTTCGCGCTGCGCGTCCGTGGCTTCGGCCAGCGCCGCGGCGCTGTGGGTGGAGGCTTCGAACAGCATGGCCGTCTTGCCCCGGATGACCTCCATGTAGACTTCCTCGGTGGTGCTGGCGTCGCGTACCCGCGACAGCTGCAGCACCTCACCCTCGGCGATCACCCGGGTGGCCTTGGACAGGATCTGCATGACCGGCATCGAGCCCAGCTCGACCATCATTTCGAACGAGCGCGAATAAAGGAAGTCACCCACCAGCACGCTCGGCGCGTTACCCCACAGGGCATTGGCGGTGGAACGGCCGCGGCGCATGCCGGACATGTCGACCACATCGTCGTGCAGCAGGGTGGCGGTGTGCAGGAACTCGATGGTGGCAGCCAGCAGGCGCAGGTCGTCGCCTTCACGGCCCAGGGCCTTGCCACACAGCAGGACCAGCAGGGGGCGCAGGCGCTTGCCGCCGGCGGACGTGATATAGTCGCCGATCTTCGATACCAGCGGCACGCGCGAGGTCAGCTGCTTCTTGATGATCTCGTCGACGGCGCTGAAATCATCAGCTACCGCGCGGTAGAAGGTTTGGGGTTGCATCGGCTGCTCCAGTGAGGTTGCGCGGCATGCTAGGTCGCAGGTCCCGGTGTGTCAAGGCGCGGTGCCAGCTGGCCGGGGGCGGCACTTGCAAGCAAAACCGTGGTTGCGTACAATCGCGCACCCTAACTTCCTGGGCAGCACCTGCCTTACGCAATTGCGCCGGGCCGTTCCAGCCCTGTGCAGCCATGCCAGCCAATACTCATCATATAAAGCGCTGGGTGAGCAGGATTATCGGAGAAATACCATGTCTTACGCAGTAATCGTTACCGGCGGCAAGCAGTACAAAGTCGCTGAAGGTGAATTCCTCAAGATCGAAAAACTGGAAGTCGCCACTGGCGAATCCGTGACTTTCGATCGCGTCCTGCTGGTCGCCAACGGTGAAGAAGTCACCATCGGTGCTCCAGTTGTTGCTGGCGCTAAAGTAGTGGCCGAAGTCGTTTCGCAAGGCCGCCACGACAAGGTTCGCATCATCAAGTTCCGTCGTCGTAAGCACCACATGAAGCGTATGGGCCACCGCCAGTGGTTCACCGAGATCAAAATCACCGGTATCCAGGCTTAATCCCCTAGATCCCCTGAATTTATTTGGAGAATTGAACCATGGCTCACAAGAAGGCTGGTGGTAGTACTCGTAACGGTCGCGACTCAGAATCGAAACGCCTTGGCGTGAAGATGTATGGCGGCCAGGTTATCAAGCCAGGCAACATCATCGTCCGTCAGCGCGGCACCGAATTCCACGCTGGCTACGGCGTTGGCATGGGCAAGGACCACACCTTGTTCGCCAAGATCGAAGGCGTGATCAAGTTCGAGAAGAAAGGCGAGTTCATGCGCCGTTACGTGAGCATCGTCGCCGCTTAATCGCGACGTCGCTCCAGAAGCCCCGTCATGCGACGGGGCTTTTTCGTTTGTGGTGAGCCTCTTGCAAAGCTGTTTGTCTGGGTTGCCGGCGTTGGTTTCTACGGTCGTACGGGGCCGCCGCGCTCATTTTTGCAAGAGCCTCATGTTTTTGAGTCATTCAGCTCGTCTGCCGACGAGAGGCGGTTTTAATGAAGTTTGTTGACGAAGTATCTATTCGGGTCAAGGCCGGTGACGGCGGCAACGGTTGCATGAGCTTCCGTCGCGAGAAGTTCATCGAGAACGGTGGCCCCAATGGCGGGGATGGCGGGGACGGCGGCTCGGTGTACATGGTTGCCGACGAAAACCTGAACACCCTGGTCGACTACCGCTACACCCGTCACCACGAAGCCCAGCGCGGCGCCAACGGCGGCAGCACCGACTGCACCGGCAAGAAGGGTGAAGACCTATTCCTGCGTGTGCCGGTCGGTACTACCGTGATCGATGCTTCCACCCAGGAAGTGATCGGTGACCTGGTTACCCCGGGGCAGAAACTGATGGTCGCCCAAGGCGGCTGGCACGGCCTGGGGAACACGCGCTTCAAGTCCAGTACCAACCGGGCACCGCGCCAGACCACCCCAGGCAAGCCGGGTGAGCAGCGTGACCTGAAGATGGAAATGAAGGTGTTGGCCGACGTGGGCCTGCTGGGCCTGCCAAACGCCGGCAAAAGCACCTTCATTCGCTCGGTTTCGGCCGCCAAGCCGAAAGTGGCCGATTACCCGTTCACCACCCTGGTGCCGAACCTGGGTGTGGTCAGCGTCGACCGCTGGAAGAGCTTCGTCATCGCCGACATCCCCGGCCTGATCGAAGGTGCTTCCGATGGCGCCGGCCTGGGTATCCGCTTCCTCAAGCACCTGGCCCGCACCCGCGTGCTGCTGCACCTGGTGGACATCGCGCCGCTGGACGAGAGCAGCCCTGCCGACGCAGCCGAAGTGATCGTCAACGAGCTGACCCGCTTCAGCCCGTCGCTGGCCGAGCGTGAGCGCTGGCTGGTGCTGAACAAGGCCGACATGGTCATGGACGACGAGCGCGACGCACGCGTGCAGGAAGTGGTCGAGCGCCTGCAGTGGGACGGTCCGGTCTACGTGATTTCGGCCATCTCCAAGCAGGGCACTGAAAAGCTCAGCCACGACCTGATGCGCTACCTCGAAGACCGCGCCGACCGCCTGGCCAACGACCCGGCCTACGCCGAAGAGCTGGCCGACCTCGACCAGCGCATCGAAGACGAAGCCCGTGCCCAGCTGCAGGCCCTGGACGACGCCCGCACCCTGCGTCGCACCGGCGTCAAGAGCGTGCACGACATCGGCGACGATGACGGTTGGGACGATGACTTCGAGGACGACGAAGACGGCCCGGAAATCATTTACGTGCGCGACTGACCGGTTGCAGTACACTAAACGCCGCTCTCTGGAGCGGCGTTTTTGTATCCACGGTATCTACAGATTCGACATAGGTTGGAAGAAGATGCGAAGCAAGGTGACGGGCGCCAAGCGCTGGGTCGTGAAGATTGGCAGTGCTCTGCTGACCGCCGATGGCAAGGGCCTCGACCGCGGGGCCATGGCCGTTTGGGTCGAGCAGATGGTCGCGCTGCGTGAGGCGGGCGTGGAGTTGGTACTGGTGTCCTCCGGGGCCGTTGCTGCCGGCATGAGCCAGCTGGGCTGGACCTCGCGACCGAGCGCGATGAACGAGCTGCAGGCCGCTGCGTCGATCGGCCAGATGCGCCTGGTGCAGGCCTGGGAGTCGAGCTTCGGCGAGCACGGCAAGCACACCGCGCAGATCCTGCTGACCCATGACGACCTGTCCGACCGCAAGCGTTACCTGAACGCCCGCAGCACCCTGCGTACCCTGGTCGACCTGGGTGTGGTGCCCGTCATCAACGAAAACGACACCGTGGTCACCGACGAAATCCGTTTCGGCGACAACGATACCCTGGCGGCGCTGGTGGCCAACCTGGTCGAGGCCGACCTGTTGGTGATCCTTACCGACCGTGATGGCATGTTCGACGCCGACCCGCGCAACAACCCCGAGGCCCAGCTGATCTACGAAGCCCGTGCCGACGACCCGGCGCTGGATGCCGTGGCCGGCGGCACCGGTGGCGCGCTGGGCCGTGGCGGCATGCAGACCAAGCTGCGCGCCGCGCGCCTGGCGGCCCGCTCGGGTGCCCACACCATCATCATCGGTGGCCGCATCGAGCGCGTGCTCGACCGCCTGAAGGCTGGCGAGCGTCTGGGGACCTTGCTGTCACCCGAGCGCGGCATGCTCGCGGCGCGCAAGCAGTGGCTGGCTGGGCACTTGCAAACCCGTGGCACCCTGGTGCTGGATGCCGGTGCCGTGCAGGCGCTGCGCCAGGCCAACAAGAGCCTGCTGCCGGTGGGCGTGAAAACCGTGCAGGGCAGTTTCCGCCGTGGCGAGATGGTGGTGTGCGTCGGCCCGGACGGTGCAGAGGTCGCCCGTGGCCTGGCCAACTACAGCGCCCTGGAGGCGCAGAAGATCATTGGCCAGCCTTCGGATGCCATCGAGAGCACCTTGGGCTACATTGCGGAGCCAGAACTGGTGCACCGCGACAACTTGGTTCTGGTCTGAGGGTTTGGCTGTGCTGAGAAGGATGATTGCCGTTGCCGCGTTGGCTTTGCCGATGCTGGCCGGGGCTGAGGAAATCGGCCAGGTGTCCACCGTGTTCAAGTTCCTTGGGCCGAACGACCGCATCGTGGTGGAAGCCTTCGACGACCCCAAGGTCGAAGGTGTGACTTGCTACCTGTCGCGGGCCAAGACGGGCGGGGTGAAAGGCGGGCTGGGCCTTGCCGAAGATCGGGCGGAGGCCTCCATCGCCTGCCGCCAGGTCGGGCCGATCAGCTTCAAGGGTGAGCTCAAGGATGGCGAGGAGGTGTTCAAGGAGCGCACCTCGCTGGTGTTCAAGACCATGCAGGTGGTGCGCTTCCTCGACAAGAAGCGCAATACCCTGGTGTACCTGGTGTACAGCGACCGCATCGTCGAGGGCAGCCCACAGAATGCGGTGACGGCGATTCCGATCTTGCCTTGGGCGCAGTGATCGCCTGATAGATGGCCGGGAGGCCTTTGGCCTCCATCGCGACGCAAGGCCGCTCCCGCAAAGGTCCTGCATATGCCGGTCAATGTGGGAGCGGCCTTGTGTCGCGAAAGGGCCGCAAAGCGGCCCCAGGTTCCTCAGGCCAACTCTTCGGCCTGATCCTCACGCACAACCGCTTTCACCTCATCCAAGCGGCTGATGAACTTCCAGTCCGCCTCGTCGATGTAGATGCCATTCGGCCCGCTGCCACCTTCCAGGTCGATCGCCACACGTGCCGATACCTGGGGCTTCACGCTCGCCAGAATCGGCACGAAGCCCAGCTGCAGGCTGGTTTCCAGCAGTGCCGCCTGGTTGCGCTCGTCGATGTCGGCCGCTTCGTCCAGGTAGTACGGCAGGCGAATACGGCCGGCCAGGTCGCGGTCCATCAGGTGCAGCAACAGGTACATGTTGGTCAACGCCTTGATGGTCATGGTGGTGCCGTTGGACGCCGCACCATCGATGTCGGCATGGATGACCGGCTGGCCGTTGACCTTGGTGATCTCGAACGCCAGCTCGAACAGGTCCTTCAAACCCAGTTGGTTGTGGTTGGCCGCCACCAGGCGCGCCAGGTACTCCTTGGCCTCTTCGTTCTTGTTGTCCTGCTCGGCGCTCTGGGTCAGGTCGAATACCGACAGGGTTTCGCCTTCCTCGTACTGGCCGGCGCTGTGGATGATCTGGTCGATATGCTTGAGCGCTTCCTTGTTCGGCGCCAGCACCACGCGGAAGCTTTCCAGGTTGGATACCTGGCGCTTGTTGATCTCGCGGTTGAACAGCGCCAGCTGGTGCTCGAGGCTGTCGTAGTCGCTGCGGATGTTGCGCAGGGTGCGGGCGATGTCGGTCACCGCCGCGCGGCGCGCCTTGGCCAGGGTCAGGGCTTCATCGGTGCGGTGCGCATAGGCGTTCACCAGCAATTGCAGGCGGCGCTCCATGTCGTCTTCACTGTCGAACTTGGCCACGCCTTTCAGGCGCACCTGGGCATACAGTGCCTCGATCTGGTTATCGACGCGCTGCAGGCTCTGCCAGCTGTCCTGGTAGTCGTTGAGCAGCGGCAGCAGGTTGTCCATCGAATCGTCGATGGCTTCCATGAAAGGCGTACCGTAGGGCAGGTCGGCCGGCAGCAGTTGGCGGCGGCGCAGGGCGTCTTCCAGGGTGCGCTGCTTGGACTCGAGGTCGCCGAGCTGGCGGCCGACCAGTTGCAGCTTGGCCGACAGTTGCTGGACGCGTTCGGTGAACGCGTCGCTGGAGCGCTTGAGCTCGTCCTGGGCGGCTTCCAGTTGCGACAGTTGCTCGAGTTTTTCCGGCTCTTCGGCCGCGAGGGTCTGGCTGCGGCGGTAGTCTTCCAGGGCCTTCTGGGCGTCCAGCACTTCCTGATACAGGGTTTCGGTCTGGGCTTTGGAGGCCGAGCGGTCGGCGGCTACGGCCTGCTGGGTCTTGAGCTGTTTCAGCTCTTTCTCCAGGCGCTCTTTCTGGTCGCGCAGGGCGGCGCGGTCGGCCAGGGCCTGCAGGGCCGGCGGGTCGATGTTGGTCAGGTCGATGGCCAGGCCCGGCGCCTCGAAGCGCTCGCCCTTGAAGCCGTCGAGCACCGCTTCCAGCGATTTTACCCACAGGTCGCTGTCGTCCAGCTCGATGCCGCGCTCGCCCAGTGGCAGGCTGAACAGCGCACCGTTGAACAGGCGCATCAGGCGGTCGACGTCCTGCTGCGAGAACTCTTCGCGCAGGCGTGCATAGCTGTTGTTGTCGGCATGGTCGAGCTGCTGCTTGACCTGCTTCAGGCGCTTTTCCAGGTCGCGCACACGCTCGTCGAGGTCTTCGGCGCTGAACTGCCGCGACTGGGCCAGGGCACCGGCCAGTTCGTCGTGCGCGTCCTTGGCTGCCAGCAGTTGCTGCTCCAGCACCTTCACGTCCTCGACCAGCGCAAAGCGGTGCTTGAGGACCGACAGCTCACCCAGCCAGCGCTGGATACCGGTGATTTCGCGCTCCAGGCGCATCAGCTCCTGGGTGCCGCCGCGCTGGTCGTTCTGCAGGCGGTCCTGCTCGCCACGGTAGTGCTCGGCCTGGATCACCAGCTCTTCCTTGCGCGCCATGGCGTATTCCTGCCAGGTGCCCAGCAAGGTGTCGAGCACCGGGGAAATGCGGTGCAGCTTGCCGCGCAGGATGTCACGCTGGGCCACGCCGCCCGCCAGCGCCTCGACCAGCGGGCCGGCCGCGACCAGGGCGTTGTAGTCCTGTTCCATGCGGCGTACGTCGCGGAAGGCCTCTTCGCAGGCGGCGATGTAGTCGACACTGCCCGAGCGCAGGCTGTGCTCGAAGGCATCGAGGAACAGTTGCTTGAGCTTGGCCGCAGTGATTTCGCGCATGTGCAGCAGGTTGATGAACAGTGCGCGGAAGGTTTTCAGGCTTTGCTCGCTGGTGGAGCGCAGCGGGATCATGGTCAGGTCCAGCGGCACCGACGTGTGGCCGCCGACCAGCAGCCGGCGCAGCTCGTCGGGCTTGACCTCGTAAGCCTTTATGCCCAGGCGCTCGAGGTTGGTGAAGAGCTCTTTCTGGCGCAGGCAGGTGTCGTTCTTCTGGTAGTGGGCCAGGTCCAGTTCGCCCTTGTAGGCGAAGAACTGGTGACCGAAACCACCGCCCGGCCCGCGGCCGACCACGCCAATCACGTGGGGGCCATGGGGCAGGCTCAGTTCGCAGAGAATGTACGAGGTGTCGCTGGCAAAGTAGAAGCGGCGCGACTGCTCGAGGCTGTACTTGCCGAAGCTCATGTCTGACATGCGTGCCAGGATCGGGAACTGCAGCGCGTTGATCGACGCCGATTTGCCCAGGTTGTTGGCGCCGTAGACCGACAGCGGGTGCTCCAGCGGGAACAGGCCAAGGCTGTAGCCTGCAGTGTTGAGCAGTGCGAAGCGGCGGATGCCGTAGCGTTCCTGGCTCATGCGTCAATCTCCTGTTGCTCTTCGCGGATGGCCCGGGCCAGGGCGTCCTCTTCGCTTTCCTCGTCCTCGAACGGCGTGAGGTCCAGCGGGTCGTCGGTGCGGTTGAGTTCTTCGGGGCTTTCTTCCTCGACCAATACCGGGGTCGGCAGCGGCAGGTCGCTGTGCAGCGTGGCGGCCAGGTCGCGGTCCTGCTGCACCGACAGGCACACGTCGAGGAAACGGTGCATGGGCGGCAGGAAGCGGTAGATGCCGCCTTCTTCGTGGGCGAAGCCCAGCTGGGTCATGCGCCGCAGGATCTTCTCTTCAAGCTCGTCGACGGTCTGCACCTCGGCCTGCAGGAACAGGTCGCGGTACTTGTCCAGCAACGAGGGCAGCTCGTCGCGGCCGATACTGCCGCCGTCCAGCACTGCCATGGGGTCGCGGCCCTGGTCCGCCAGGTGCTCGACCAGGATGAAGGTGAACAGCGACAGGCGTTGCGCGGTCTTGTTGACCTGCGCGGCGGTCATGTCCGGCACGAAGTAGTAGAAACCACGGGTGTCGCACACCAGCTCGAAGCCCAGGGCCTTGAACAGGGTGCGGTATTGGTCCTGGAAGTTCGACAGCTGAGCGTACAGCTCGGGGTCGCGACGGCTGATGTGGAAGCCTTTGAACAGCTCGCGGAAGATCGGCGCGAGCTGGGACAGTTCGGAAAGATCAAGATGCATGGGCTGGGCTCGCGTTGGGGTCGGTAGGCGCGCTGTTGGCGTCTTCGCGGCTGGAGGTCAGGGCGAACGAGCGCAGGCTGACCAAGTGTTCCTGGGTGGTGTACTCGCGCCGGTCCAGGCGTTCGCGCTTGAAGCGCTTTTCCCGCGACAGGCGCGAGAACCAGTACAGCAACTCGTCGGTGGCGCCTTCGGGCTCCTGCTCCAGCAGCCACACCATCAGGTCGGGCAGGGGCAGCGCCTGTTCGCAACGTTCGGCCATTTCCTTGACCGTGCGCGGGGCGCGGGGCAGGGCACCGGACTGCGTCTTGTGGGCCTTGGGGAAGCGCGCCGGCTTGGGCTCGAAGCGGGCCAGGGCGTACACGTAGGCTTCGACCTGGCTGGCACTGCCGAGGAAGGTGCTTTGCGGGCGGGTGAACATCGGCATGGCCGCTTGCGGCACGGCATCCAGGCCCTTGCGCCGGATCACCGACAGGGCCAGTGCGGCGCCACGGGTCACGGCGTTGTGCCGACGGGCTTCTTCGCGCAGCGGCAACAGCAGTTCGCGGGCGTGGCGCAGGGTGAGCTGAGCGTTGGTCTGCATCTCCAGGATGCGCGCATGGGTGCGCAGCAGCATGTCGTCATCGACCAAGTGGCCCAGGCGCGCCTGTTCGCCCAGCAGCTTGAGCAGCACGGTCTCGACCTTGCGCACGCCCTGCTCGAAGGCGCCGTCGGCGTTGACCAGCTGGATCATCGGCTCGACGTACTCGTCCCAGGTGGCCAGGACCTCGGCATAGCGCTGGCGCAGCGGGATCTGGCGGTTGCTGGTCTTGGCCCGTTCGGCCACGGCCACCAGCGCCTGCTCGTCGTTGTCGAGCTTTTTGAGCACATCGCGCACGCGCATGTCGAGCAGGCGCAGCTGGCGCGCCAGGTCGTCGCTGTCGCGGTTGTCGAAGGCGTCCTGGATGTGCCCGGCAAGGCGTTCCAGGTGGCGCAGGTAGGCTTCGATCTCCAGGCACAGGCCCAGCCGGTGCTCGCGGCGCAGGTAGGCGAGAAAGTCGTGTATCTGCGCGTTGAGCTCGAAACGGTTCGGGCTTTTTGCCACCGGGACCAGGATGTCCAGGCGGATCCACACGTCGAGCAGCTGGGTGATGTCCTGCGGGGTGCTTTCTACTTGCTGGCGGGCCACATGCTGGCGCAGCTCGACCAGGCTCAGGGTGCCCTGGTCGAAACGCTCGCACAGCGGCTCGATCAGGGCCCAGTGTTCGGCTAGGGCGCGCAGGACGCGCTTGGGTTCGATCATTGGCTTCGACTCGTTGCCAAGAAAAAGGGGCGATTGTACTGCATCCGGGGGGCAGGGTTTCACCCCTTGGTCTGTAATGGGGGATAACCTCATGTCATATGGGTGTATGGCGTGGTTTTTGTGGTGGCAGTGAGATCGAGCGCCGCCCGCGCGGCGCATCGCGACGCAAGGCCGCTCCTACATCTGTTTCGGGCCAATTACTCCTGAGTCCTTGGCGCGCGCACCCTGGGTGTATGACTGGAAACTGTAGAAAAGCAGCAGCGCCCCCTTCGATATCGAAGGGGGCAAGCAAGGCGGGCAGCGATGACTTCACAGGAGCGACTGGCCCGAAACAGATATGGGAGCGGCCTTGCGTCGCGATGCGCCGCGCGGGCGGCGCTCGGTCTGATAGACGCTGCAAAAACCAAGGCGTACACGTTAGAATGCCCAACTGCCTCCCCCCCTCGGACCCTGCCCCTTGCTCACCGAACCCCGCCGCCGCGCCTTCCTTTCCGCCATGCAAGTGGTGCCCTGGCTGCCGCGCGCCGAACTGCCGTTCGCTGCGCCGTCGCGCCCCGAGTTGCTGCTGCCGGTGGCCCCGGTCGAGGACCTCGACTTCGATGTGCTGCCGCCAGCCTCTGGCAACGAAAAGCCGATCGCGCCCCAGGCGCGCTCCGCCGAGAGGCCCAAAATCGAGATCCCGCGGCCCGGCAGTGGGCCCAAGCCGGCGGTCAAGGCGGTCGAGGCCGAGGCGCAACCCGCACCACCAAGGCCGGCGCCGGTGCCGCCGCCACGTTTCGCGCTGCAGTTGCTGCGCGCCGGCAGTTGCCTGCTGCTGGTCGAGCTGGCCACCGGCCAGCCGTTCCAGAGCCGCGACCCTTCCTACCTGCTGCTCAAGGACATGCTGCGCGCCGCCGGGCTACCCGATGCACCGCAGATCATCGGCGAGCCGGTGCGCTGGCCGTTGCTGGTACGCGGCAACATGGACCAGGGCCCGGAGGCGGCACGTGATTTTGTCCAGGGCTTTGTCCAGGCGCGCCTGGAAGACGCGCCGTGCACCTGCCTCTGGCTGGTGGGCCTGCCAGCGGTGCGCTTTGCCGCCAACGCCGACGCCCAGGCCTATTACCAAACCCTGAAGCTCGACGGCCTGGGCGATGCCTGGGTCTTGCCGGGCCTTGAACTGTTGATGGACGAGCCGCAGCGCAAGGCGGACGTCTGGAAAGCCATGCGCCAGCTGATGGCGCGCTGGAAGAGCGTTGAATGAGTGACTCGATCAGTTTTCGCCCGATGACCGAGGCGGATCTGGATGCCGTACTTAAGATCGAATATGCCGCGTTCAGCCACCCCTGGACCCGAGGGATTTTCCAGGATGCGCTCAAATCCTACGAAGTCTGGCTGATGTTCGATGGCGAGCAGCAAGTGGGCCACGGGGTGATCAACGTGATCATCGACGAAGCGCACCTGCTCAACATTACCGTCAAACCTGAGAACCAAGGCTGCGGCCTGGGCCTGCGCCTGCTGGAGCACCTGATGGCCCGTGCCTACCAGCTCAATGGCCGCGAATGCTTCCTAGAAGTGCGCGCCAGCAACCAGTCGGCCTACCGCTTGTACGAGCGCTATGGCTTCAACGAAATCGGCCGTCGCCGTGACTATTACCCAGTGGCGGGTGGCCGTGAAGATGCCCTGGTGATGGCTTGTACCCTGCTTGAAGACTGACCCTGCGTGCTGCCTGGTTAACATCGCCTAGCGCGGCTGCCCCGGCACCGGTGGTGCTGGGGCGTCAGGCTGCAACAAGCCCAAATGAGCCAGACAGGCATGGCACTCTTCCATGACCCAGCCTGTGAAGCGCTGGCGCTTGCCACCATCGTTCAACGGCTGGGGGCTGAGCAGGTGGTAGGCCGAGCCATCGCGGATAAACCCAAACGGCGCCTGCAACTGCCCGCTGTCGAGTTCGTCGCGCACAATCAAGGCAGAGGCCATGGCCACGCCCAAACCGGCGCTGGCGGCCTGGATCGACAGATAGAAATGCTCGTAGTCGCTGCGTTCGCAGTGCCGCGCCCGTTGGCCGCTGAGGCGCAGCCAAGTGGGCCAGGCAGCGGGGCGGGTGGTGCTGTGCAGCAGGCGTTGGCCGTCGAGCCGGAACCCGGCGCTGGGGCGGCACACCGGGCCGACCCACTCATCGCAGACCTTCTGGTTGAACAACTGGTTACCCCAATGGAAGTCGTCACGGCGGATGGCCAGGTCGACGCCGCCGCGGGCGAAGTCCAGCGGACCGCCAGCGGCTACCAGGTGCAACTGCAGGTCGGGGTGGGCTGCATGGAAACGCGGCAGCCGCGGGATCAGCCAGCGCATGGCGATGGTCGGTTCGCAGGACAGCACCAGCACATTGTCGCGGGCCTGGTGTTGCAAGCGCTGCACGGCGCCTTCCAGTTGTTCGAAGATCGCCTGGGTGGTGCCGTGCAGCGCGCGGCCGGCGGCGGTGAGAAAAATGGCCCGGTTGCGGCGCTCGAACAGTTCTACGCCAAGGCTTTCTTCGAGCAAGCGCACTTGCCGGCTGACGGCGCCGTGGGTGACGTGCAGGTGTTCGGCGGCGCGCACGAAGCTTTCGCTTTGGGCGGCGATGTCGAAGTAGCGGAAGGCGTTGAGTGGGGGCAGTTTCATGGCAGCTCTCCAAGCCGGCACTGCAGCGTTGGCCAGCCTGCACAATCACACGCTGGCTGGAGCAGGCGCTAGCTATCTGTGACTGAAACTATCAGATTTGCACCACGATAAATCGATTTTTCCTGCACCGTAAGCTCCCGATAATCCTCGGTCTGTGCATTTTCATCGCCTATCGAGAGCTATCCCCATGACCGAACTCGTCGCCGTCGCCGTATTCACCCTGCTTGCCGTCATCAGCCCCGGTGCCGACTTCGCCATGGTGACCCGCAGCAGTTATGCACAAGGCCGCAAGGCCGGGCTGGCTGCCGCAGTGGGGATCGCCTTGGGGGTCCAGGTGCACGTGCTATACACGGTACTGGGCATTGCCGTGATCATCAGCCAGAGCCCGATGCTGTTCCTGGCCATGAAGGTGGTGGGCGCCGGGTATCTGATCTACCTGGGGTACAAGTCGGTCACCAATACCCGGCGCATCAGCCTTGAGGGTGGGGCGCCTAACAGTGCCTCGGTGCTGCAAGCCCTGCGCACGGGGTTTTTGACCAACGCGCTGAACCCCAAGACCATGTTGTTCGTGGTCAGTGCCTACACCCAGGTCGTGCAACCGGGCAGCTCGTTGCAGCTGGCATTTGCCTATGGTGCGTTCATGTCGTTCGCGCACTGGCTGTGGTTCAGCCTGGTCGCGGTGTTTTTTTCCAGCACTGCCTTGCGCAAGGCCATGATCGACCGCCAAGTGCTGGTGGACCGGGTGATCGGCCTGGCGCTGATCGGGCTCGGGTTGACCGTGGCAGTGAGCGGCATCCGCTGACGCCCAGGGGGCAAGAGGGGGTAGCAGCCCCGGGGCTGCTTTCGATGCGGCAGTTCTCGCAGGCAAAGAAAAAGGGCTTACCTTGCGGTAAGCCCTTCGTCTTGTTTGGTGGCTACACAGGGACTTGAACCCCGGACCCCAGCATTATGAATGCTATGCTCTAACCAACTGAGCTATGTAGCCGATGGCGCGCATTATTCTCTTGAACGCCCCCCCTGTCAACACTCATTTCAAAAAAAATTTGCACGCTTTCAAAAACTTAGCGGGCAGGGCCGGTTCTAGCGCACCACAAGCCAGTGCCCGAGCACGCCTTGTAGCTGCAGATGCTGGGCGGCGGCCAGGGATTGCAGGGTTTCCCCGGCGCGGTCGAGGTTGAAATCGCCGCTTACACGGCGATGGGTCAGTTGTTCATCCATAAGCCATACCCGCTGGCCCTGGTAGCTGGCCAGGCGCTCCAGCACCTGCCCCAGCGGCATGTCGCTGGCCTTCAGATAGCCGCTGCGCCAACTGTCTACGGTTTTCAGGTCCGCTGGGCGTACCGTGCCGATGCGCGTGTCATCGAAGGTTACCCGTTCACCCTTCGAGACCAGGCGCTGCTCACCCCCCTGCACGACCATGGCCTTGCCACTGATGACCACCAGTTCGTCATGGTTGGCATGGCGGGTGACTTGCAGGCGGGTGCCGAACACCTGGATGCGTGCGTTACCCACTGCCACCTCCAGGGCGCGCCCATCGAGCGCCACCTGCAGGTACACCTGGCCCTGTACCAGATGCAGCTGGCGGGTACGGCCGCGCAGGTCCACGTTCATCGCACTGGCGCTGTCCAGGCTCAAGGTCGTGCCATCGGCCAGGCGCGTGCTGCGCCGCTCGCCCACATCGGTGTGCAGCTCGCTGGCCAGGCGCTGCATCCACGGCCAGTAAAGATAGGTAGCGGCGGCCAGGCCCAGGAGAAAGCACAGCGCCACCCATTTGCCCAGGTGACTGCGGCGCTCGCTTGGCGGCCGTGGGCGAGGGCGGGCGGGTGAGGGCTGCACCTGCTGCCAGAATCGCTCCAGCTCGGCATAGGCCTGGGCGTTTTCAGCGGCTTGGCACCAGGCCGCGAAGGCCCGGCGCTGGGCGTCGTCACAGTTGGGGTGGCGCAACGCCGAGAACCACTCGAGCGCTTCCTGCTCGGGGTCGGGTTGCAGCGGTTTGGCGGGCATCGGGCTCATCGGTACGGTCTGCTCGCGAGTGGGGCCAGTGGGCCCAACGATGACAGGAGAAGTAGACAAGGATGCTAATTATATTGAGAACCATTTTCAAGAACGTCGCGACAGAGGGAAAAAAAGGTAGCTATGTATCTATTTGTTTCCCGATAATCGGATCCCAAACCTGAGGACGGAGATTTAGGCAAATGGCCACCAGTAGCGCCTCCACCGCATCCAGCCAGGCACCGGCCAACCAGGCCACGCCGCTGGTGATGCGCATCATCGGTTTCTGCGCGCTGGCGCACCTGATCAACGACCTGATCCAGTCGGTACTGCCGGCGATCTACCCGATGCTCAAGGCCAATTACAACCTGAGCTTCGCCCAGATCGGCATGATCACCCTGACGTTCCAGATCACCGCCTCGCTGTTGCAGCCCTGGGTCGGCTTTTTCACCGACCGTCGGCCGGCACCGAACCTGCTGCCGCTGGGCACCTTGTGCACCCTGGTGGGGATCGTGATGCTGGCCTTCGTCGGCAGCTTCCCGATGATCCTGCTGGCGTCGGCACTGGTAGGCATCGGTTCCTCCACCTTCCACCCCGAAACCTCGCGTATCGCGCGGCTGGCCTCCGGGGGGCGCTTCGGCCTGGCCCAGTCAACCTTTCAGGTGGGGGGCAACACCGGTTCGGCGCTGGGCCCGTTGCTGGCGGCGGCCATCGTCATTCCGTTCGGCCAGACCCACGTGGCCTGGTTCGGCCTGGCGGCGTTGTTCTTCCTTGGCGTAACCCTGATGCTGCGTGGCTGGTACAAGGAACACCTTAACCAGGCCAAAGCACGCAAGGCGGTGCAGGCCACCCATGGCATCTCCCGCCAGCGGGTGATCGTGGCGCTGATCGTGTTGGGCTTGCTGGTGTTCTCCAAGTACTTCTACATGGCCAGCTTCACCAGCTACTTCACCTTCTACCTGATCGAGAAATTCGCGGTATCGGTAGCCAGCTCGCAGTTGCACCTGTTCCTGTTCCTCGGGGCCGTGGCGGCGGGGACATTCTTCGGTGGGCCGATCGGTGACCGTATGGGGCGCAAGGCGGTGATCTGGTTCTCGATCCTGGGCGTGACCCCGTTCACCCTGGCGCTGCCCTATGCCGATCTGTTCTGGACCACGGTACTGAGCGTGGTGATCGGCTTCATTCTGGCTTCGGCGTTTTCCGCCATCGTGGTGTATGCGCAGGAGCTCGTGCCGGGCAGCGTGGGCATGATTGCCGGCATCTTCTTCGGCCTGATGTTCGGCTTTGGCGGCATCGGTGCGGCACTGCTGGGGTACGTCGCAGACTTGCGGGGCATCGAATACGTCTATGGCGTCTGTTCGTTCCTGCCGCTGTTCGGATTGCTGGCGGTGTTCCTGCCCAATACCGGCAAGCGCTGATTTCGTCGGGGCCGCTGCATGCGGCGGCCCCTGCCGATTGACGACCGGACTGTCCTTGGCCTAGAGTGCCGCCACTTTCCCCTCCCACCTGCGTAGTAGCCAAGCAATGCGCCGTACCCCGTCACTGCCCAGCGCCCGCCAGCCTGCCCTTCAGGGCTTGCGCCATGCGTGGCCGAGCGACACGGTACTCAAGCGCCGCCGCAGCGTGCTGTTTGCCTTCACCTTCTCGCCACACTTCGCCTGACCTGATCTGCGCGTTCGCGCCGCTGGCCACTTTGGCCTGCGCGCCTGTGTCTGCACGTTTTTCCGGTTTGCAAGGAGTGGTACATGAACATGCGTTTGCTGGCGGGCCTGTTGTTCGCCGTTTCGGTCGTGGGTTTCAGCCTGGGGGCGAGCCTGCCCCTGGTTTCGTTGCGCCTGCATGAAGCAGGGGCGGGCACCCTGGAAATCGGCATCATCTCGGCTATTCCTGCTGCCGGCATGATGCTTTCGGCGTTCCTAGTCGATGCCTGCTGCCGCCACCTCACCCGGCGCACCATCTACCTGCTGTGTTTCAGCCTGTGCACACTCAGCATCGCCCTGCTCGAAGCGGCCTTTGGCTCGCTGTGGCTGCTGGCGCTGCTGCGCCTTGGCCTGGGGCTGGGCATGGGTATCGCCATCATCCTGGGCGAGTCGTGGGTCAACGAACTGTGCCCGGAGCACAACCGCGGCAAGATCATGGCCCTGTATGCCACCAGCTTTACCGGCTTCCAGGTGCTCGGCCCGGCCATGCTGGCAGTACTGGGGGCGGACAGCCCATGGATCACTGGCGTGGTCACCGTTGGCTATGGCCTGGCCTTGCTGTGCATCGTGCTGACGGTGCCCAATGACCATGTGGCGCACGAAGAAGGCGAGAAAAGCTTTGGCCTGGCGGGGTTCTTCCGGGTGGCGCCGGCGTTGTGCATGGCGGTGCTGTTCTTCTCGTTCTTCGACGCCGTGGTGCTGTCGTTGCTGCCGGTATACGCCAGCAGCCATGGCTTCGCCGTGGGTGTGGCGGCGTTGATGGTGACGGTGGTGTTTGCCGGCGACATGTTGTTCCAGCTGCCGCTTGGCTGGCTGGCCGATCGGGTCGAGCGCACCGGGCTGCACCTGGTGTGCGGGCTGGTGGCGATGTCGATCGGTATAGGTTTGCCCTGGTTGCTGGACCTGACGTGGCTGTTGTGGCCGCTGCTGGTGGTGCTGGGGGCGGTGGCGGGGGGGATCTATACCTTGGCGTTGGTGCTGATCGGCCAGCGCTTCAAGGGCCAGGACCTGGTCACCGCCAATGCCAGCGTGGGCCTGCTGTGGGGCGTAGGCAGCCTGGTAGGGCCGTTGGTCAGTGGCGCCGCGATGGGCGTGGCGCCGCATGGCCTGCCAATGGCGCTGGCGCTGATGGCCGGGTTGTTCGTGTGCTTTGCCCGGCAGTCGTTTCGGGCTGCGGGCCGCCTGCCCGCGTTGGCGGACTGACGGCTTCGGGGTTGCTTCGATCATGAATGGCCGCGTTGCGGCCCATCGCGATACAAGGCCGCGCCCGCGCGCGTCAGGCGGCTGCGATGCTGACCCAATACCGGGTATGGTACTCGACCCGCACCGGCAGGCTACGGCTGAGCAGGTGCAGGATGGCGCCGGTGTCGCTCAACTGGAAGGTGCCAGACACCATCAGGCTGGCCACTTCCGGCGCACAGCGCAGCAGGCCCGGGCGATAACGGCCCAGTTCGGCGACAAACTCGCCAAGCGGCATCTGCTGCACGCTGAGTACGCCGTCAGTCCAGCCCCACGGGTCACTGTGCAACGTTACGGCCTGGACACGGCCGTCGCGCCACACCTGCAAGGTCTCGCCCGGCTGTACTTGCCTGCGCAGTGCCGAGGCGGGGAACAGCGTGACCTGGCCACGGCGCACCGCCAGCAGCAGGCCTTGGCGGTTTTCACGCAGCAGCAACTGGCCGTCCAGGGTGACCAGCCGCCCAACCGGCGTTTCGATCAGGAACGGCCGGTGGTCGTTGGCGTTGCTCTCCAGGCTCACTTCACCGCGTAGCAGCGCCAGCTGGCGCTGTTCAACGCTGTAGTCCAGGTCGATGGCGCTGGCAGTGTTCAACTGGATACGGCTGCCGTCGCGCCCCTGCACCTGGCGACGCTCGCCGACGGCGGTGCTGTTGTCGGCCAGCAGCTCAGGTAAACCCAGTGGTTCACGCGCCGCCAGGCCCAGGCTGCCGCCGACGGCCAGCAGCGCCAGCAGCTTGAGGTGGTTGCGTCGGCTGCTACGCTGCTGCTGGCTGCCTTCCAGGGTGCGCCGGCTCAGGTCCTTGGGCAGCCCTGCCAGTTCGTCGCTGAGCAGGCTTACGCGCTGCCAGGCCAGTGGGTGATGCGGGTGGCTGGCCAGCCATTGCTCAAACTGTTGCCGGGTACGCGGGCAGGGGCTGTCGAAGCGCAGCTTCACCAGCCAGTCGATGGCCTGGTCAACCTGGGCTTGGGTGGGGGTGGCATCAGGCATCGGCGTAGCGCAACCGGTAGCAGACGCCCAGGGCGCTGGCCAGGTCGCGCTCGATGGTCGCGCGCGACACGTGCAGCTGCCGGGCGATCTGGACAATGCTCAAACCGTCCAGCTGGGCCAGCAGGAAGGCCTGGCGCGCCCGCGGTTTGAGCTGATGCAGGGCGCGGTCCAGGCGCGCCAGGGTATCGAGGATGAGTAACCGGGCCTCTTCGCTGGGCGCTTCGGTTTCTGGCACCTGGGCCAGGCTCTGCTGGTAGGCCCGCTCCAGTGCGCGTCGGCGGAACTGGTCGATCATCAAGCCGCGGGCAATGCTGCTCAGGTAGGCGCGCGGTTCTTTCAACGGCGATGCCTGGCGCGCGCGCAATACCCTCACGAAGGTATCCTGGGCCAGATCGGCCGCATGTTCACTGCACCCCACGCGGCTGCGCAGCCAGCCACGCAGCCAGGCATGGTGGGACTGGTAGAGCAGAGCGACCTCGGCCGGTTTGAGCGTGTCGTTGATCTGCATCGTTGCCAAGGCCGGTCCCGTGAGGTGTGCGAATGTGAACAGTTCTCAATTCTATGCGCGGAGGATGGCGCGGGGCAATGGTGGGCCAGGAATTAGCCGCGCAAGAACCGGCGTTCCCCCGATGAACGGCTGCGCTAAGCTGCACCTGCACTCGACTTGATGGAGCCGCCATGATTCTGGCCGACCTTTCCCCTGCGGCTTACCGCCAAGCCGGCGAATACCTGGCGGCGCTCGACCCTGACTGGGCGCGACATGTCGCCGCGACCGGGCCATGCCTGCACCAGGCCACCCCTGGCCGGGAACCTTACGAGGCGCTGGTGCGCGCGATTGCCTACCAGCAGCTGCATGCCCGGGCGGCTGAGGCTATCCTGGGCCGGTTGCTGGCGTTGTTCCCGCAGCATGCGTTTCCGCCGCCCGAGCAGTTACTGGCCGCAAGCCCGCAAACCCTGCGCGCCTGCGGTTTTTCGGCGAGCAAGATGGCGACTATCCAGGGCATTGCCCAAGCCAGGCTGGACGGCCTGGTGCCGACCCGCGAAGCAGCACTGGCCATGAGTGACGACGCCCTGATCGAACGCCTGGTAGCGCTGCGCGGGATAGGGCGGTGGACGGTGGAAATGCTGCTGATCTATAGCCTGGAGCGGTCGGATATCCTGCCCGTCGACGATTTTGGCGTGCGCGAGGGGTATCGCCGCCTCAAGGGCCTGGACAAGGCGCCGACCCCGGCGCAGATGCGTTCGCTGGGCGGCGCCTGGCGGCCATACCGAACCGTGGCGGCCTGGTACCTGTGGCGCGCCTGAGGTTTTTACACCGCCAAGGCCGGAGCCGGCCGCACGAGTCTGGAAGTATACCCAATGACCGCCTACACCACCCCCGACCAACGCTGGCAAGCCGTCGAAGCCCGCGACCCCGCTGCGGTCGGGCACTTCGTCTATGCCGTGCGCACCACCGGCATCTATTGCCACCCCAACTGCAAGTCGCGGCTGGCCAAGCGCGGCAACGTCGAGTTCTTCGATACCCCTGCGTTAGCCGAAGCCGCTGGCTACCGTGCGTGCAAGCGCTGCACCGCTGGCGCCAAGCCCAGTGCGGCGCGCCATAGCCAGTTGGTCATCCGCGCCTGCCGCCTGATCGAAGCCAGCGACCCCAGCCCCAGCCTCGACCAGCTCGCTGCGCAACTGGCCGTCAGCCCGTACCACCTGCACCGGCTGTTCAAAGCCGAAACCGGCGTTACCCCCAAGGCCTACGCCACCGCTTTTCGCGCCCGGCGCCTGCGCGCACACCTGGAAGATGCTCGGTGCTCGGTCACCGATGCCATCTACGACGCCGGCTACACCTCCAACAGCCACTTTTATGCCAGCGCCGACCAGCGCCTGGGTATGCGCCCCCGGCAGTACCGCGCCGGGGGCGCAGGGGCCACCATTCATTTTGCCCTCGGCCAGTGCTACTTGGGCGCCATCCTGGTGGCCCAAAGCGACAAAGGCATTTGCGCGATTCTGCTGGGCGACGACCCTGAAACCCTGCTGCACGAACTTCAGGATCAGTTCCCCAAGGCCCGGTTGATCGGCGGTGACCGCGGTTATGAGCAACTGGTTGCCGAGGTGGTGGGGTTCGTCGAGGCCCCGGCGCTGGGCCTGGGCCTGCCGCTGGATGTACAAGGCACAGCGTTCCAGGAGCGCGTGTGGCAAGCCCTGCGCGAGGTGCCGGCTGGCAGCCGCATCAGCTACAGCGACCTTGCCGAACGCATTGGCGCGCCCAAGGCGGTGCGGGCGGTAGCCCTGGCGTGTGCGGCCAATCGCATCGCCGTGGCCATACCTTGTCACCGTGTGGTGCGCCGGGATGGCGACATCAGCGGCTACCGTTGGGGCGTGGCGCGCAAGCAGCTACTGCTGACGCGAGAAACGGCACTCTCCTGATGCCTTGAAGCCGCGTAGAATCCCCCGCCAAATCGGATTGTAAAGAGGAATATTCGATGAGGCGTCTGAGCCTTGTTCGTTTTTGCCCTGGCCTGATGGCCATGCTGGCGCTGCTGCTGGTGCTCACCGGCCCGGCCGCGGCGGCCCCTGCCACGCCGTTGTCCAACCCGGCCAATGCGGCAGCCCCGGCAGTGGATGAAAACGCCAGTATCGAGCAGTTGAGCGATAGCCTGGACCAGATTCGCCAAGGCGTCAGCAGTAACGCCAACGACGACCTGCTGTCGCAGTTGCGGCTGGCGGCCATGCAGGTTCAGCGCCAGGCTGATGCCTTGAGTGCGCAGCGCACCACCGATGTGGAAAAGCTCGACGACAAGCTCAAGGTGGTTGGCCCGGCCCAGCCCGACGAGCCTGCGGCCCTGACCCAGCAGCGCAAGGCCCTGGAGGCCGAGAAAAAGGCCTTGGTCGCCCAGCAGGACCAGGCCACCAAGCTGACTCAGTCGGCGCGCGACCTGTCCACGCAAATCGTCAACTTGCGCCGCAGCCAGTTCAACTCGCAGATCACCAGCCGCGCCGCCTCGCCGTTGAGCCCGGCATTCTGGCAGAGCATCATCCGCCCAACCCAGGATGACGTGGCGCGCCTGCGCGACCTGCGGGGCGAAGCAGCCGTTGCCATTGGCAGCGCGTTCAGCCCCGAGCACCGCTGGCCGTTCATGGCCAGCCTGGTAGCGGCCATCCTGGTCTGGACCCTGGTGCGCCTGTGGATAGAGCGGCTATTGGCCCGTGCCATGGTCCGCTGGTTGCCCGAAGGCCGGCTGCGCCGCAGTGCCCTGGCGCTGGGGGTCAGCCTGGCAACACTGGGCACCATCGCCGGTTCGGTTTCCCTGCTGCGCTGGGGGTTGGAGAGCAATGCCGAACTGGGCAGCGATATCGCCAGCCTGGTCAACCACATCCTGGCGCTGGTGGTGTTCAGCGCGTTCATCGCGGGCCTGGGCCGTGCCATGCTGATGCTGCAGCGCCCGTCCTGGCGCCTGCCGGCCATTAACGACGAAGTGGCCAGCGCGCTGGGCTGGTTCCCCAAGGTGCTGGCCCTGGCACTGATGGTCATGATGACCATGGAGCGCATCAACACCGTGATCGGTGCCAGCCTGGCGCTGACCGTGGCGGTGAACGGCCTGACCGCGCTGGTAGTGGCGATGATCTTCGCCGGCGCGTTGCAGCGCTACCGCCGCACCCTGCGCAAGCTTGAACTGGAACGCCCCACCGGCCTGGGCGGGTTGATCCCGTTCGTGATGGTCATCTGGCTGGGGGGGATCATGCTGGCCATGGTGACCGGCTACCTGACCCTTGCCTACTTCCTTACGGCCAAGCTGCTGTGGGTCAGCCTGGTGATCACGTGCGCCTACCTGTTGACCAGCTTCTTCGGTGACCTGTGCGAAACCCTGCTGTCGCCACGCCAGCCCGGCGGCCTGGCACTGGCGTCGACCCTGGGGCTGGCGCCACGTCACCAGGCCCAGGCCAGCACCATCCTGGCCGGTATCGGCCGCACCGTAGTGCTGTTCCTGGCGCTGCTGCTGGCGTTGATGCCGTCGGGCACCAGCCCCAGCGAACTGCTGCTCAGCCTGGGCGACTGGGACGGCACCGGTGGCAAATTGCTGGGCAACCTGAACATCGTGCCGCAGGACATTCTGCTGGCGATGGCGATTCTGCTCGGCGGCTTGTTCGCCATCCGGGTGGTCAAGCGCTGGCTCAGCGAACGGCTGTTGCCGGAAACCGACATGGATGCCGGCATGCGTGCCTCGCTGGTCACCCTGGTGGGCTACCTCGGGTTCATTTTCCTGGCCATGCTGGTGATGTCGACCCTGCGCATCAACCTGACCAGCCTGACCTGGGTGGTCAGTGCCTTGTCGGTCGGTATCGGTTTTGGCCTGCAGCAGATCGTGCAGAACTTCATCTCGGGCCTGATCCTGCTCACCGAACGCCCGGTGAAGGTCGGCGATTGGGTCAGCCTGGCCGGCGTCGAGGGCGACATTCGCCGCATCAACGTGCGCGCTACCGAAATCCAGATGTCCGACCGTTCCACGGTGATCGTACCCAACTCGCAGTTCATCTCGCAGAACGTGCGCAACGTGACCATGGGCAACGCCCTGGGGGTGGTCGGCATCACCTTGACCCTGCCGCTGGATACGGATGCCAACCGTGTACGTGAGTTGCTGCTGGCGGCCTACCATGAACACGAGGCAATTCTGGACGCGCCCGCCAGCTCGGTGTCGTTCAAGGACCTGACCAGCAATGGCATGGTGATCGCGGTCAGTGGCTATGTGGCCGGGCCGCGCCAGGTGTCGGGTACCCGCAGTGACCTGCTGTTCACCATCCTTGGGCGGCTGCGTGACGAGGGTATCGCCTTGTCTTCGCCGCAGAGCATGGTGCTGGTACAGGAAGCTGCGCGCCCGGCTGACGAAGCGCCGTGATGCGCTTCATGCCAGTGGCACGCGACTAGATGAATGGCAGAAGCTGTCGAAAGGGGCCGCCAAACGGCCCCGCACGGTTCAGCCCAGGCACCGCGTCACATGCTTGACCGACTGGTAGCCCGACAAGCCCCAAGGCCCCAGCTCACGGCCTATACCGCTGCCCTTGGTGCCACCCCATGAGGTCTCGACGAACACCGCCTGCACCGAGTTGATCCACACATGGCCCACCTCCAGCGCATCGGCCACCCGCTCTGCGCGCGCCAGGTCTGTGGTGCACACTGTCGCCACCAGGCCGAAGCGGCTGTCGTTGGCCTCGGCAATCGCCTGCTGTTCGCTGGCGAAGCGCCGTGCGCACAATACCGGACCAAAGATTTCTTCGTTCCACAGGCGGCTGCCTTCAGGCACATCGGCATACAGGGTAGGGCTGACGAACCAGCCGCCACGGTCCAGCACTTTGCCACCGACCAGGCACTGCAAGCCTTCCTCCCGCGCCGTGGCAAAGTAGCCGGCCACCTTCAGCCACTGGGCCTGGCTGGTCAGTGGGCCCATGTCGGCTTCTTCGCTCAGCGGGCTGCCCACCCGCAGGTTTTCCAGCGCTGCCTGCAGGCGTGGCAGCAGGGCGTCGGCGATGCCGTCCTGTACCAGCAGGCGTGATGTGGCCGAGCACATCTGGCCCGCATTCCAGCAGATGCCGGCAACGATCCATTGCACCGCCGCGTCGACGTCGCAGTCATCGAACACCAGGATCGCCGACTTGCCGCCCAACTCCAGCGTGACCGGCCGGCATTGTGCCGCTGCGCTGCGCATCACCTGGCTGCCAACGTTATTGCTGCCTGTGAACGACAGTTTGTCCAGGCCGTTGTGGTTGCTCAGCGCGGCACCCGTCTCGGCTTTGCCATTGACGATATTCAGCACCCCGGCCGGCAGGCCCAGGGTGTCGGCGATCTGGCCGTAGGCGAGTTCGCACAGCGGGGTCACTTCCGAGGGCTTGAGCACCACGGTGCAGCCAGCGGCCAGGGCCGGGGCAAGCTTCCAGGCGCTGGTCACCAGTGGGAAGTTCCAGGGTACGATCAGGCCGACCACGCCCACCGGCTCCAGGCGGGTGCGGGCGGTGAAGCCCGGGGCAGCCAGCGGTACGTCGCAGTTTTGCCCAGGCAGTTGTTCAGCCAGCTCGGCGTAATAGCCGAAGGTCGCGATGGCGTCGTCCAGGTCGACTTCTGCCTCGTGGCGCGGCTTGCCGTTGTTGCGCATCTGCAGGGCGACCAGCGCTTCGCGGCGTTGCCCAAGCTGTTCGGCGAAGCCGCGCAGATACGCTGCGCGCTCACTGGCGCTGGTGCATTTCCAGGCGGGCAGGGCTGCACGTGCGGCGGCCACGGCCTGGTCGACCTGCTCGGCACTGACAGCCATCAGTTCGGCAAATGGTTGGCCCAGCGCAGGGTCGTTGACGCTGATGCAGTCGCTGCCCTGGCCGTCGACCCAGCGGCCGGCAATGTAGTGGGATGTGGTCATGGTGGTTTCCAGTCAGGCCATTTCGGCAGTGGTTACAGGCGTGTGCGCAGCCTGTTTGCAACGCACCCAGCGTGGGCCCTGCGGGCCATACACGCCGGCAGGTTCGGGGAACAGGTTGAGCAGCAGCAGGTACAGCACCCCGGCCAGCCCCAGGGTGACCGGCAGGCTCAGGTCAATGCCACCGGCCAGGTCGCCCAACGGTCCGACGAATTGCCCCGGCAGGTTCACGAAGCACAGGCCGACCACTGCGCTGGGGACCCAAGCGCCCATGCCGCGCCAGTTCCAGCCGTGCAGGAACCAGTAGTGGCCACCCCGCTGGCCGCGGGTGAATACCTGCAGGTCATCGGCGTGGTAGAAACCGCGGCGGGTGACCAGGCCGAGGATCATGATCACCATCCACGGGCTGGTGCAGGTGATGATCAGCACGGCAAAGGTCGACACGCTCTGCACCAGGTTGAAGGTAAAGCGGCCGATGAAAATGAAACCGATCGCCAGCACCCCGATCAGCAGCGTGGCGCCGGCACGGCTGAGCAGGCGCGGGAACACGCTGGACATGTCCAGGCCTGTCCCATACAACGCCGTGGTGCCGGTGGACATACCGCCGATCACCGCAATCAGGCACACCGGCAGGAAGAACCAGCTGGGGGCGACAGCCAGCAGCCCGCCGACATAGTTGTTGGCGGCAATGTAGTCCGGTGCCTGGGTGGCCACCAGGGTGGCGGTGCACAGGCCGAACAGGAATGGAATCAGCGTGGCACCCTGGGCCGCTATCACCGCCAGCATGATGCGCGCCTTGGGGGTTTCGCGTGGAATGTAGCGCGACCAGTCACCGAGGAAGGCGCCGAATGACACCGGATTGCTCATGGCCAGGATCGCAGCGCCGACGAAAGCTGCCCAGAAGCCCGCCTGGCCCAGGTTGACGCTGCCTGCGTAGCCGGCGTCGAACGGCCCGGCAAAAGCAGCGATACCCAGCAGGAACAGCAGGCTCGACGCCCACACGGCAATCTTGTTGACCCACAGCATGAAGCGGAAGCCGAAGATGCAGACCACCAGTACCAGCACCGCGAACAGGCCGTAGGCCAGGCCCAGGGTCAGGTCGGTTTCCGGCAGGCCGACCAGGCGCTTGGCGCCGCCGACCAGGGCATCGCCCGAACTCCATACCGACAGCGAAAAGAATGCCACTGCCGTGAGCAGCGACAGGAACGAGCCGACGATGCGCCCGTGCACGCCGAAGTGCGCGCCCGAGGAGACCGCATTGTTGGTGCCGTTCAGCGCGCCGAACAGGCCCATCGGTGCCAGGATCAGCGCGCCAACGGCAACGCCGAGCACGATGGCCCACACCCCCGCCTGGAACGACAGCCCGAACAGCACCGGGAAACTGCCGAGCACGGCGGTGGCGAATGTGTTGGCGCCGCCGAAGATCAGGCGGAACAGGTCCAGCGGGGAGGCGTCGCGTTGATCGGCGGGGATCTGTTCTACGCCGTTGGTCTCGATACCGGTCGAGTGGCTCATGGTGATGCTCCAGCGCGGTTGTTGTGGGCCGGCGCAGTGCGCAAGCCTTCTTGTGGGTGCGATGGCAGGGCGGCAGGGCCGCAAAAAGGTGATCAGGCCGGCGATACGGCCGACAGGTGTTCGTGGCAGGCCAGCCACTGGTCAGCGTGGCGGCGGAACACGATGGTCTCGCGCTCGTTCAACTGGTGCTCGGCACCGCCGATGCGCAGATGCGTGGCCACATCATGCATGAAGATCGCCACGTCGCCTTGCAGGCTGACCTGGGCGTTGCTGGACGCGCAGGCGAGCACGGCAAACCCTTCGGCCTGCCACTGGGCCCAGACCTTCTCATAGGCCCGGCGTGACAGCAGGGGTTGCGCCAAGGTATGGAAAAGGAACGTGGCGTCTTCGCTGAAGCAGGCGAAGTAGCGGGCGGTGTCGTTGCTGGCGAAGGCGGCAACAAGGTCGGCGGCGGCTTGCCGTACCTGCAGGGTCTGGTCCACGGGGTGGCCTCACGGGTTTTTATGATTGTGGTGAAGCGATTCTGGTGGGGCTTGCCGGGGGGAAAAATCGCTGGCGACAAATAATCAGTTCAGGAATTTGTGAAGTGATGCGCTGGCAGCCCGGCGTTTAGCCATACCCGACTGGCGGAGCAGGTCGGAGCAACTGTCTTTCTCAAAATTCGCAAAGCCTGCGCGATTCATTGTGGGAGATTACCCAGCGCTACGGGCTGGGCTGTCACGCAGAGAACTCAATTCGTAAGCGCGACGCGGCCGGTGTGGGAGCGGGCGTGCCCGCGAAGCAGGCGACGCGGTGTCTGGCACCGGCTGCGCCGGTGTTCGCGGGCACGCCCGCTCCCACCAGGACCCTGTTAAATCAAAAAGTTATATAGAAGCCCCAGCCGCCTTAGCGATAAGGCCGGCACGGGCCACATAAAACAGAAACCCCTTGAGGCATAAGCCGCAAGGGGTTTCTGTTTACTGCAGGCTACCGCTTAGACGTTGAAGCGGAAGTGCATCACGTCGCCATCTTTGACGATGTAGTCCTTGCCTTCCAGGCGCCACTTACCGGCTTCCTTGGCGCCGCTTTCACCCTTGAACTGGATGAAGTCGTCATAGGCCACGACTTCAGCGCGGATGAAGCCTTTTTCGAAGTCGGTGTGGATAACCCCGGCCGCCTGGGGTGCGGTGGCGCCCACGCGTACGGTCCAGGCGCGAACTTCCTGCACGCCAGCAGTGAAGTAGGTCTGCAGGTTGAGCAGTTCGTAACCGGCGCGGATCACGCGGTTCAGGCCTGGCTCTTCCAGGCCCAGGGCCTCGAGGAACATGTCTTTCTCTTCGCCATCGTCGAGCTCGGCGATTTCTGCTTCGATCTTGTTGCACACCGGCACCACGACCGCGCCTTCTTCCTCGGCAATGGCCTTGACCACGTCCAGGTGCGGGTTGTTGTCGAAGCCGTCTTCGGCGACGTTGGCGATGTACATCACCGGCTTGCTGGTCAGCAGGTGGAAGCCGCGGATGACCGCCTTGTCTTCGGCGCCCATGTTCTTCATCAGGCTGCGTGCCGGCTTGCCTTCGGTGAAGTGCGGGATCAGCTGCTCGAGGATGGCCTTCTGTGCCAGCGCCTCTTTGTCACCGCCCTTGGCATTGCGCGCAACCTTCTGCAGTTGCTTCTCGCAGCTGTCCAGGTCAGCGAAGATCAGTTCGAGGTCGATGATCTCGATGTCACGCTTGGGGTCCACACTGTTGGAAACGTGGATCACGTTCTCGTCTTCGAAGCAGCGGACCACATGGGCAATGGCGTCGGTCTCGCGGATGTTGGCGAGGAACTTGTTGCCCAGGCCTTCGCCTTTCGATGCACCGGCCACCAGGCCGGCAATGTCGACGAACTCCATGGTGGTCGGCAGGATGCGGTTCGGCTTGACGATTTCAGCCAGCGCAGCCAGGCGCGCGTCGGGCATCGGCACGATGCCGCTGTTCGGCTCGATAGTGCAGAAAGGGAAGTTCTCCGCCGCGATGCCAGATTTGGTCAAGGCGTTGAACAGGGTGGACTTGCCGACGTTGGGCAGGCCGACGATGCCGCAATTGAAACCCATGGGTATTCCCCTCTCTAAAGGAAATCAGGCCTTCTGGCTGTGCAGTTCGCGCATCGCCTTGGCGAAATCGCCGGCAAGCACGTCCGGCAGCACGCCGAGGGCAAAATCGATGCTGGCGTCGAGCTTCTCCTGCTCGGCGCGCGGCGCGCGGCCCAGGACGAAGTTGGAGACCAGTTTGGCGTCGCCCGGGTGGCCGATGCCAAGCCGCAGGCGGTGGAAGTCGTTCTGGTTGCCGAGCTGCGCGATGATGTCGCGCAGGCCGTTGTGCCCCCCATGACCGCCGCCGCGCTTGAGCTTGGCAACGCCCGGGGGCAGGTCGAGTTCGTCGTGCGCCACCAGGATCGCTTCCGGCTTGATGCGGAAGAAATTGGCCAAGGCCGCCACGGCCTGGCCGCTACGGTTCATGTAGGTGGTGGGGATCAACAAACGAACGTCGTTGCCCTGATGGCTGAACTTAGCCGTCAGGCCGAAATATTTTTTGTCAGCGGTCAGCGAAACACGCTGGGCGCTGGCAATGCGTTCAACGAAAAGAGCCCCTGCGTTATGCCGGGTCTGTTCGTATTCGGGGCCGGGGTTACCCAGGCCGACGATCAACTGGATGGCGGTCACGTCAGGGGCTCTTCCTTGGAGTTGGTGGGCTACAGTGCGCGCGGCACTGTAACCCGATCAACGCCGGCGTGCGAGTGGATTACTCGGCAGCGCCTTCTTCAGCAGCTTCGGCGGAAACGCGCGGAGCGTGAACGTTGGCAACAGCTTTGTCATCACCGTGGGCCAGAGCGACGAACTCTACGCCTTTCGGAGCTTTCAGGTCCGACAGGTGGATGATGGTGCCGATTTCAGCGTTGGCCAGGTCGACTTCGATGAACTCTGGCAGGTCTTTGGCTTCGCAGGAAACTTCGATCTGCGATTCAACGTGCGAAACTTCGCCGCCTTTCTTGACCGGTGCTTCTTCGTTGATGAAGTGCACTGGAACAACAGCGGTCAGCTTCTGGCCAGCTACCACGCGAACGAAGTCAGCGTGCATGATGAAGCCTTTGGCTGGGTGACGCTGCATGGCCTTGACCACGACGTTCTGCTTGGCGCCGTCGACGTTCAGTTCGATAACGTGGCTGAAGGCAGCTTCGTTTTCGAACAGTTTGGCGATTTCCTTGGCCACGATGGTCAGGGACTGGGCTTCTTTATCGCCACCGTAAACTACGGCAGGGATGCTGGCGGAGTGACGCAGGCGGCGGCTCGCACCTTTCCCCAGGTCAGTACGCGCTTGGGCGTTCAGGATGAAATCGGTCATTTTACTTCTCCAAAATAGCCTCCCGAATGGCGTTTGCGACCAGCGCCAGACGGGGATGGCAAAAAAGCCCCGCCCCAACACAGGTTGGGGCGGGGCGCTTCATATCAACACGGGTTCCGCTTAGCGGAACATCGCGCTGATCGATTCTTCGTTGCTGATACGGCGTACCGCTTCAGCGACAACCGGTGCGATATCCAGCTGGCGGATACGGTCACAGGCTTGAGCAGCGGCGGACAGCGGTACGGTGTTGGTCACCACCAGCTCGTCCAGTACCGACTTCTCGATGTTCTCGATCGCGCGGCCCGACAGGACAGGGTGCGTGCAATAGGCATAAACCTTGGCAGCGCCGTGTTCTTTCAGGGCTTTGGCCGCGTGGCACAGGGTGCCGGCGGTGTCGACCATGTCGTCTACCAGGATGCAGGTGCGCCCTTCGACGTCGCCGATGATGTGCATGACCTCGGAGTGGTTAGCCTTTTCACGGCGTTTGTCGATGATACCCAGGTCGACACCCAGGGACTTGGCGACGGCGCGTGCGCGCACAACACCACCGATGTCCGGGGATACGATCATGAGGTTCTCGAAACGCTGGTCTTCGATGTCGTCTACCAGTACGGGCGAGCCGTAGATGTTGTCGACGGGAATATCGAAGAAGCCTTGGATCTGGTCAGCGTGCAGGTCGACAGTGAGTACACGGTCGATACCGACGACAGTGAGCATGTCAGCGACGACTTTGGCGCTGATGGCTACACGTGCCGAACGCGGACGGCGGTCCTGGCGGGCATATCCGAAGTAAGGAATCACGGCGGTGATTCGGGATGCTGAAGAGCGGCGGAAGGCGTCGGCCATCACTACCAGTTCCATCAGGTTATCGTTGGTCGGGGCACAGGTCGGCTGAATAATGAAAACGTCTTTACCGCGAACATTTTCATTGATCTCAGTGCTGATCTCGCCGTCGGAGAATTTACCGACAGAGACGTCACCGAGAGGGATATGCAGCTGACGTACTACACGCCGAGCCAGATCGGGGTTAGCGTTCCCCGTAAAGACCATCATCTTGGACACGCGCAGTACCTGGAGGCTGAGGGTATACCTGGATGAGTATAAGGAAAATGGCAGGGGCGGCTGGATTCGAACCAACGCATGGCAGGATCAAAACCTGCTGCCTTACCGCTTGGCGACGCCCCTGTATCTGTTGCTTGCGAACGCTTATGCGCCCGACTTCTTGACCAGACTTTGCAGCTTGCGATGCAACATCGAAACATTGCTTCCTTTCGCCACAAACCCTGTTTGGGTCGCTGAAAGAAGGGCCAGAACTTTATCAGCTTCGGCTTTGCTTGGGAAGGCCCCAAACACACAGCTTCCAGTGCCGGTTAATCGAGCTTCGGTGAATTTTCCCAATGAATTCAACGCATTGCGAACTTCTGGGTAATTCTGCTCTACCACCGGTTGGCAGTCATTTCGACTGTTTCCCTTGGGAACGGGGCGCATCTTAAGGGGCAGTGAATCACGTGTCAACTGCGGATGTGAAAAAATTTCTGCTGTGCTGACAGACACTTGCGGCACCAGCACGACATACCAGGGTTCTTCCGGGTCGACCGGGGTCAGCTGTTCGCCCACGCCCTGGGCGAAGGCTGCGTGGCCGCGCACGAATACCGGTACATCCGCCCCCAGGCTCAGGCCCAGGGCGGCCAGGCGGTCTTCGTCCCAATCCAGCTGCCACAGGTGGGCGAGGGCCAGCAGGGTGGTGGCAGCATCCGAACTGCCGCCGCCGATACCGCCACCCATGGGCAGGACCTTGGTCAGCCAGATGTCCGCACCCAATGGGGTACCTGATTGCGCTTGTAGCTTGCGTGCAGCACGCACGATCAGGTTGCTGTCGTGCGGTACTGCCTCGACAGGGGTATGCAACTGAATCACGCCGTCATCGCGCAGGGCGAAGTGCAGTTCGTCGCCGTGATCGAGAAACTGAAACACCGTTTCCAGCTCATGGTAGCCGTCGGCGCGGCGGCCAACGATGTGCAGCCACAGGTTGAGCTTGGCCGGTGCCGGCAGGGTCAGCGTGTGCATGGGCTCACTGCCCCAGCTGGCGCGGCTGCCAGTCTTTGATCACCAGGGTCACGTCCAGGTCCTGGCCATGCAGCTTCAGGCGCTCGGGCAACCAGTAGCCGTTCTGCTCGGTGTAGCTCAGGTACTGCACCTGCCAGCCATCCTGGTCGAGGGTGGCCAGGCGGCTGTCGCCGTCAAGGCTCAGTGTGCTCTTGCTGTCAGGGGCGGGCAGGCCGCGTACCCACCAGACCAAGTGCGAGACCGGCAATCGCCAGCCCAGTTGCTCTTCCAGCAGGGCTTCAGGGCTGGGGGCTTCGTAGCGGCCCTGGTTGGCCACTTCCAGCACCACGCCGCCGGGGCGACCGGTGAGGCGGGCGGCACCTCGGCCCAGCGGGCCGGCCAGGCGAATGTCGTAGTAATCCTGGCGTTGCAGCCAGAACAGCGTGCCGCTGCCCGAATCGCGCGGTGCGCGGATGCCGACCTTGCCGTTGATCTGCCAGCCGTCGAGGCTGCTCAGTTGCTCTTTATGGGCGCGCCACTGCTGTGGGTCGCCATGGCCCTGCAGGGCCTCGCGGCTTCCAAAGCCGGCGCAGCCGGCGAGCAGGGCGATCAGGGTGAAGGTAATGCAATGGCGCAGAAACATGGCGTTAAAGGGTCTCGGATCCGGTCAGGCGCAGAAGGGTCTTGCGCAGGAGGGGGCTGTCGGGCTGGGCATCGAAGCCCTTGGCCCAGACCTGGCGGGCTTCGCGGCGTTTGCCGTTGGCCCACAGCACTTCGCCCAGGTGGGCGGCCACTTCGTGGTCGGGGAAGTTGGCAAACGCCTGGCGCAGGTAGGTTTCAGCCACGTCGAGGTTGCCCAGGCGGTAATTCACCCAGCCCAGGCTGTCGAGCACTGCCGGGTCGTCGGGGGTCAGCTGGTGGGCCTTTTCGATCAGCGTCCGGGCCTCGGCGTAGCGGGTTGTGCGGTCGGCCAGGGTGTAGCCCAGGGCATTCAGGGCCATGGCGTTTTCCGGCTCGCGGGCGATGATCGCGCGCAGGTCTTGTTCCATCTGCGCCAGGTCGTCGCGTTTTTCGGCCAGCATGGCGCGGGTGTAAAGCAGGTTGAGGTCGTCCGGGTAGCGCTGTATGGCCTGTTGCAGCACCTGGTTGGCCTGGGCGTCCTTGTTGTTGTTGCTGTAGCTTTCCGATTCGATCAGGTACAGCTGGATGGCGTAGTCCGGCTGCGCTTCGCGGGCCTCGGCAAGCAGGCGCGAGGCCTCGCTGCCACGGCCGTTGGCGATCAGAATGTCGGCCTGGCGCAGTTGCGCCGGCAGGTAGTCGGGGCCCGGGCCGACCAGGGCGTATTCACGCAGGGCGCCTGCGGGGTCGTGGCGCTCTTCGCGGATACGGCCCAGGTTGAGGCGCGCGGCGTCGACGTTGCTGTCGCGCTCGACCAGTTCCTGCAGGTAGCCCTCGGCCTCGTCCCAGTCCTTGTTCTCCAGGCACACCAGGGCCAGGGAGTAGCGCAGTTCGTCGTCGTCGGGGTATTGCTGGACCAGGCTGAGGAATTCGCCCTTGGCATCGGCGATACGGTCCTGCTCGACCAGGGTGCGGGCGTAGGTCAAGCGCAGGCGTTTGTCGTCCGGGTTGTCGCGAATGGCCCCGCGCAGCAGGGGCAGGGCCTCGGGGCCGCGGTCCAGTGCCTGAAGCAGGCGGGCGCGCAGCAGGATCGGGGCAATTTCGCCGTTTTGCGGCGGGTGTGACTCGAGCAGTTCCAACGCCTCTTCGGGCTTGTTGTCCTGGTTCAGCAGCAGGGCCTTGCCGAACACCAGTTGGCTGTTGTCCGGGTACTTGACCAGCAGGCGGTCGAAGCTTTGCAGCAGGCCGTCGCGGGTGCTCTGGTCAGTCTCGGCTGCCGACAGGGCGAGGAAATCGAAGTGGGTGTCGCCTTGGCCCTGCAGCACCTTTTCCATGTACGTCATGGAATCGTCGTAGCGGCCGGCGCGGGCTAGTTGGATGGCGGCGGCGCGCTGGGCGTCGAGGTTCTGCGGGTCGTTGCGCGCCCAGACCAGTGCGTTGTCCAGGGCCGGCTCGTCGGCGCCGAGGTACTCGGCGATGCGATAGGCGCGTTCGGAAACCCCTGGGTCCTGGGTTTTCTCGGCCTGGTCGGTGTAGTTGGCCAGGGCGATGTCGAAGCGGTTGCGCTGGCCGGCCAGTTCCGCCACCAGCAGGCTGTAGAGCGTGTCTTGTTTGAACGATCCATACACCACGGGCTTCTCGGCCTCAGCCTTGGCGGCATCGGCAACGGGAGGCTCGGCCTTTTGCGGGGCCAGGCTCTGGCAGCCCTGGAGCAGGGCGAAGGCAAGCAGCAATGCGTATGGTTTGTTCATAGAAGGCTTAATAGGAGGACTCACCGGCGGTCGCAGCATGATGACACAAGCGCGGGGGCAAACCCACCTGTGTGGTGTCTGGTTAGCTGCGACCTTCGTGGTGGGAGAGGGTTCCGTGATGTAGTGGCTGTACCGGGTGTTTGGCTTTGGGTTTTTTGGCGGTTTATGAGATCGAGCGCAGAGGGTGTAAAGGCGGACACCCGCGAAGCGCACCACTGCGTGGCGTTTACCCCAGAGCAGATGGTAGACGCCCTGCTGTAGCTCTCCGGCTGACGTTATTCTCTCGCTACCAACTGCGGCTTGGGTCCAGGGTATGCAGCCAAATGCGGAATAGAATAAGTGCTCCGATAAGTGTTGGGTGCATAGCCCCTAAGACGATCAGGGTGCGCTTCATGCGTATAGGGAAGCTCGTGACCTCATCAAGGTCAACTAAGCCTTTCCGTGCATATATCTTTGGTACTGTTAGCAGTATTGATATTGAGAGTGTGCGCATTACCTTGCCAATAAGGCCTGCTTGTGAAAAGGTTTTCTTATTTCCGCATACGAATGCGCTATTCGGTAGTAGTGATTCGATCCTACCAAGATGATAGGTTGATATGTAGAGGGATGCGCAAAGCGTGATGATCATGGCGGCCAAAATTATAAATGCAACAATGCCCACAGCAGTGCTCATTGGGTGCCTACCTTTTCATACAGTACTTCGCCGAGCGCTTCCCCTACAGCACCGCCAAGCATGCTTCCTCCCGTGGCTCCCGCAGCCCCACCAATAACAGCGCAGAGGAGTGCGCCTGTACCGGCTGTTGGCACGCCAAGAGCGAGATACATACTAGTGGCAATAGCACCGCCGTAGCTTGCTGCTATCCCTCCCCCGGCGACACTGCCTGTCAAGGAAGATCCATGGACGTATTTAGCTCTTCTACACTCATTATCGCGGCCATCGGTACAGGTTTTTGTAGGAAATTTCCCCTCGTTACGTTGCCACGTCAGGTTTCGATTCGGGTCAAGTCGTATCGGCATGAAGTCATAGATAATGCGACAGCATCAAGGCAATGAACAAGGTGATGTGAATAATCCATAGGATTAACAAAATGCGCTTTTCGCGGAGGGGGAGTTTTTTACTTCCTCAATTTCAGCGTAACCCCTGTAAATGAAGATTTTGGGTATAGCCAACAGTGTTGCAATCTGGCCGGTTCTTATTGTTTTGCCCAAGAGTCCGGCGTGCTGGTAATTTTTGATGTTGTCAGATACGAGGCGAGAGGTGGGGAGGAAAGATTCAAAATGCTCGGTGTATTTGTGTGAAATAATAATTTGCGCGCTAGCGGCAATTAACATTGCTGTAATCAGGGTCAGTGCGATCAGTCCTGGCTCTATGTTAGTCATTTTGAGAACTCGTGATACAAAAAGTCACCTAATACCTCGCTTTTTTTCTGCGAAATCACCGGCTAACTTCGCCCCGGCAGTGCCACCGATGACCGCGCAGGTGAGTGCCCTAGTCCGGCAGTCCCTACTCCTAGTGCCGGATACTGCGGGTGCAACAATATTCCCTCCTAGATAACCGCCTACAGCGCTACCAGCCAGGCCTCCAGCTAATGATGCAGAGTTTACATATGCGGCTCGCTTCAAGCATGGCGAATTTATAGACCGGTTACTGCTATGTTAAGCATTATGCCAATATAGGTTCACGCATATGCTATTGGCGCTGTTATTAGCAATAACAACGGGAGCGTTTGCTCGAGCTTCAATACTGGTTTTCAAAGGGTTTGGTAGTGATCAGCAGCATATAGGCATGCCCTAAATAATAGCAGTGTGAGAAAAAGTGCTAAGCACATAATGACGAGCCTGCTAAGTAATTTTTTTATGCGGGCCGGTAGTTGGTTTACTTCATTAATGTCTATCAGGCCTTTACGTGCATAGGCTTTTGGGGAGACTAACATTAAAGATATTGTCCCGAATCGAAAAACTTTTCCGATAAAGCCAAGTTCAGCGTATGTTTTTCTGTTCTCACTGATCAGCTTGCAGTTGGGTAGCAGAGATTCAATGTGTTCAGTCAGGCGATGGGACAAATATAGCGTTATCGACATGGATATGAAGATCGCGGTGATAAGGAGGGCGAACACCGCTCCCAAAATTTCATGAGCTGTGGTCACTTTATCACCCGTTCGTAGAATAAATCTCCCATGAATTCTCCACCATCGCTTCCGAACATCCCGCCTAGCATCCCCCCAAAGGCTCCGCCCGCTACACCGCAAGCGATAGCTCCAGGCCCGCCCGATACGGTTCCGAGAACCACGCCGCAAGCTGCTACGCCAACTATGTTGCCTGCATATGCGCCAACTACGCCTCCACCTACGCCACCTGCCAATGAACTACTCTCCACAATTTTAGCTCTTCTGCACTCTTCCTCTCTCCCTTCCGTGCAGGCTTTATTGATTGATAGGCCTGTACTCGAAACTTCCAGTGCAATGCCTAAATAAGTTCCTTTTTTTATCAGGTTAGCAGCCTTGCTCACACCGGCAACCTTATCCGCATACCCTGCAATCTCACCCGTATGCAAATAGCTTTTCGTGGAAATGGCTAGCATTCTTTTGATGGAGCCATTGTTGCGCAAGCCTGAGCCGAACGCCGCCAACCTGCGCAACTGCTCATCCAGCTTCGTGAAAAGCCCCGCCCGCTTGGCGTAAAACTGCTCGCGGGCTTTGAGGGACCCTGAGCTCATGTGCTCTCTATGCAGCGTCTCGATTTCCAGCAAGGTGTCTTGAATCGCTTTGAGATACTTGCTCCAACTATCGCTTACCACGCCCGTGCCCATGGACGCATGGGCGAGCAGACTCTTCAACAGCTCGAAATTGTCTACGAAAAACTCATCGGCACCCTGGCCGCTATGCATCAACCCCATATGGGTCACGGTAGCCTTCGACATCAAATACGCCTCCTGACTGGTACAGGAAGGCGTTGACCAGTCACCGACGATCACCAGTTCGCCGCTTCTGACCACGCTGTTGCAAATGTGCGAATTCAGGATGTCGAACTTGCTGGCCGAATGCCCAGTCAGCGCAAGGCCGGCCTTGAGGGTGTGGTAGTTCTGCATCCTGGGGTTGATGAACGCACGGGCTTCAGACATGGCGACCCCCTCAGGCGTACTTCTTGTTTCCGATCCGGTCCCACCCGCCAGCGATGTTGCCGCCGCCGGAGCCGTCAATGCGTTTTTGCTGGGTATAGGTGGTTTTGATTCTCCCGTAATCGAGCTGCACCACCTCTATCGGTACTCCATCGGCGGCGCTTTGGGTGTAGTCGGCAATGATCACTTCTTCGAGAATGATTTAGTAATATTTGAGCTTGTCGCCGCCCGCGCGGCAGAGTGCGAGTTTAACTTCCTTGAGATGTTGGCCTGCGCAGCTGGCTTCCATCAATTTGCAACTGGCACTGTCGAGAAACTTGGTGAAGGTGAAATGGCTGACGGCCGTGCGGCCTGATGTGGCGCCACCGGCAGAGCTTGCGGTGGCTGAAGTGCTTTGGCTTACACCGAATTGGTAACCTGTGACTTCGATCCATTTGTTGTATTTTTCGTCCAAGGCCTCGCCTGGGATATCATCGATTTTTATATAAGCGTCAAAAGCCATGCTTACCTCTCTTTGGTAATCATTGTCAGGTTTTAATTTTCTGGTGAGGAACCAAATCCAGATCAGTGATGGGAAAGGCTAGGCATTGAAATTGGGTGAAGCAATAGCTGGATCCGCAATTCAGAAATGGACTACAAGTCGATGGAAAAAATCGATACAGATATGTCGAAAAAAGTAATTCACATAAGCTTTTGTAGGAAATATCCCCTCGTTACATTGTCACGTCGGGTTTCGATTCGGTCAGGTCAAGGCGTCTGTTATGTGCCGCTGCTTCAGTGGCGTAGCGGGCTTCGGTTTTGCTTCTAAGCACGCGGTAGTTCACGCGCCGCAGATTGCGACTTCAGGAGGCCGAGCGAAGGGCATGCGCAGGGAGGTGACGGGCATGGATGCCCGTCAAGCGCTGAGGCCCCATGGATGGGGCCTGCAGCGCGTACCCCCGGGAGCATGCCCGTAGCGAAGGGACCCCGGAGCGCAGCGTAGGGGCCGGATGATGGGAGCGGACGGCTTTGGTTGCTTTGGCCACGACCAAAGTAACCCGCCGGAAGGGCGCAAAGGTGACTCAGCGCCACCATCGCGAACGAATACCTACTCGGTGTGAATGCCCACATCTTGCTAAAGCTAAAATCCGAGCCAGATCAAAATCAGGATCCGGGGCTGGAATCACAGCTGGTGCGGGCGTGCAGCCGGCGATAGCCGCCGCGCTATCAGCGCAATAGCGAACGGTGGTTGTCCTGAAACCTGCGAAAGAGGACAATTATCGGCTTCCTGTCACAACCAGCGACTTCGCATGGCCTTTCTTGCACTCGGTATCAACCATAAGACTGCCTCGGTAGACGTACGCGAGCGCGTGGCGTTTACCCCAGAGCAGCTGGTAGACGCCCTGCAGCAGCTCTGCCGACTGACGTCCAGCCGCGAAGCGGCGATTCTGTCGACGTGCAACCGCAGTGAACTCTATATAGAGCAGGACCACCTGTCCGCCGACGCCGTACTCAAATGGCTGGCCGATTACCACCGCCTCAGCCTCGACGAACTGCGCGCCAGTGCCTACGTGCACGAAGAGCACGACGCCGTGAAGCACATGATGCGCGTGGCCTCGGGCCTCGACTCGCTGGTGCTCGGCGAGCCCCAGATCCTCGGCCAGATGAAGTCTGCCTACGCCGTGGCCCGCGAAGCCGGTACCGTCGGGCCGTTGCTCGGGCGCCTGTTCCAGGCCACCTTCAGTGCTGCCAAACAGGTGCGTACCGACACCGCCATTGGCGAGAACCCGGTGTCGGTGGCCTTTGCCGCCGTCAGCCTGGCCAAGCAGATCTTCGCCGACCTGGGGCGTAGCCAGGCCCTGCTGATCGGCGCCGGCGAAACCATCACCCTGGTCGCCCGCCACCTGCATGAGCAGGGCGTGCGCCGCATCGTGGTGGCCAACCGCACCCTGGAACGCGCCAGCATCCTGGCCGAACAGTTCGGTGCGCATGCCGTTCTGCTGGCCGACATCCCCCAGGAGCTGGCCAACAGCGACATCGTCATCAGCTCCACTGCCAGCCAGTTGCCGATCCTTGGCAAAGGCGCGGTCGAAAGTGCGCTGAAGCAGCGCCGGCACAAACCGATCTTCATGGTCGACATCGCCGTGCCCCGCGATATCGAAACCGAGGTCGGTGAGCTCGATGACGTCTACCTCTACACCGTCGATGACCTGCACGATGTGGTGGCGGAGAACCTCAAGAGCCGCCAAGGCGCTGCCCAGGCTGCCGAAGAACTGGTGACAGTCGGCGCCGAAGACTTCATGCTGCGCCTGCGTGAACTGGCTGCCGTGGATGTGCTCAAGGCCTATCGCCAGCAAAGCGAGCGCCTGCGCGACGAAGAACTGCAAAAGGCCCAGCGCCTGCTGGCCAACGGCGGCAACCCCGAGGACGTACTGGCCCAATTGGCCCGGGGCCTGACCAACAAACTCCTGCATGCGCCCAGCGTGCAGTTGAAAAAGCTCTCGGCCGAGGGGCGCGTCGATGCGCTGGCCATGGCCCAGGAACTCTTTGCCCTCAACGAGGGCTCGACGGACAAAACCCCGCAATGAAAGCGTCGCTGCTGAACAAACTGGAAATTCTCCAGGACCGCTTCGAAGAACTCACCGCCTTGCTCGGCGATGCCGAGGTCATTTCCGACCAGGCGCGCTTTCGCGCGTATTCCCGCGAGTACGCCGAGGTCGAGCCGGTCTATGCTGCCTATAAAGAGTGGCGCAAAGTCCAGGACGACCTCGAAGGTGCCCAGGCGCTGCTCAAGGACAGTGACCCGGACATGCGCGAAATGGCCGTGGAAGAAGTGCGTGAAGCCAAGGAGCAGTTGCTGACCCTGGAGGCGCAGCTGCAGCGCATGCTGCTGCCCAAGGACCCGAATGATGGCCGCAACGTGTTCCTCGAGATCCGCGCCGGCACCGGTGGCGACGAGGCCGCGATCTTCTCGGGTGACCTGTTCCGCATGTATTCGCGTTACGCCGAAAAGCGTGGCTGGCGCCTGGAGATTCTGTCCGAGAACGAAGGCGAACACGGCGGCTACAAAGAAATCATCGCCCGTGTCGAAGGTGAAAACGTCTACGGCAAGCTCAAGTTCGAGTCCGGCGCGCACCGCGTGCAGCGTGTGCCGGAGACCGAATCCCAAGGCCGCGTGCACACTTCCGCCTGCACCGTGGCGGTACTGCCCGAGCCAGACGAACAAGCGGCCATCGAAATCAACCCGGCTGACCTGCGCGTGGACACCTACCGCGCCTCCGGTGCCGGCGGCCAGCACGTCAACAAGACCGACTCGGCGATCCGCATCACCCACTTGCCCACCGGCATCGTGGTGGAGTGTCAGGAAGAGCGCTCGCAACACAAGAACCGCGCCCGCGCCATGTCCTGGCTGTCGGCGAAGCTCAACGACATGCAGACCAGCGCCGCCCAGAACGCCATTGCCAGCGAGCGCAAACTGCTGGTCGGGTCGGGTGACCGCTCGGAACGTATTCGTACCTACAATTACCCACAGGGGCGGGTGACCGATCACCGTATCAACCTGACCTTGTATTCGCTGGACGACATCCTCAGTGGTGGCGTGGACGCGGTGATCGAGCCGCTGCTGGCCGAATACCAGGCCGATCAACTGGCTGCCCTGGGGGACTGATGACCATCATCGCCAGCCTGCTGCGCAACGCACAGTTGCCAGAATCGCCTACCGAACGCCTGGATGCCGAACTGCTGCTGGCAGCGGCCATCGGCAAGTCGCGCAGTTATCTGCACACCTGGCCCGAGCGGATCGTCAGCAGCGAAGACGCGCAGACCTACGCCGGGTACCTGCAGCGCCGCCGCGGCGGTGAGCCGGTGGCGTATATCCTTGGCCAGCAAGGTTTCTGGAAGATCGACCTGGAAGTCGCGCCGCACACGCTCATCCCACGGCCGGATACCGAGCTGCTGGTCGAAACCGCCCTCGAACTGCAGCCCGCAGCCCCAGCCAGGGTTCTCGACCTGGGCACTGGCACGGGCGCCATCGCATTGGCTCTGGCCAGCGAGCGCCCCGCCTGGCAGGTCACGGCCGTAGACCGGGTGGCAGAGGCCGCTGCGCTTGCCGAGCGTAACCGGCAGCGCCTGGGCCTGAGCAATACCCAGGTGCGCCTCAGCCATTGGTTCGACAGCCTGGCCGGTGAGCGTTTCGACCTGATCGTCAGCAACCCGCCCTACATCGCCGCCGCAGACCCACACCTGGTGGCTGGCGACGTGCGTTTCGAGCCCAGCAGTGCGTTGGTGGCTGGTCCCGATGGCCTGGACGACCTGCGCGTGATCGTCACCCAGGCCCCTGGGCACCTGGTGCCGGGTGGCTGGTTGCTGCTGGAGCATGGCTATGATCAGGCCGCGGCAGTACGGGCCTTGCTGGTCGAACAGGGCTTCAACGAGGTGGCCAGCCGGACCGATCTGGGTGGCCATGAACGCATCAGTCTGGGGCGCCTGCCATGCTGAGTGATCTGGAACTGCTGCGCTACAGCCGCCAGGTGCTGCTGGCGCAGATCGACATCGACGGCCAGCTACGCCTCAAGCACAGCAAGGCATTGATTGTCGGGCTGGGTGGCCTGGGTTCGCCGGTCGCCCTGTACCTGGCAGCCGCGGGGGTTGGCGAACTGCACCTGGCGGACTTCGATACCGTCGACCTGACCAACCTGCAGCGCCAGGTGCTTCACGACAGCGACAGTGTCGGCATGAGCAAGGTCGACTCGGCGCTGCAGCGCCTGCAGGCCATCAACCCTGAAGTCACCCTGGTTGCCCACCGCCAGGCGCTGGATGACGACACCCTGGCAGCCGCGGTGGCGGCCGTCGACCTGGTACTGGACTGCTCCGATAATTTCTCCACGCGCGAGGCGGTCAACGCCGCCTGTTTCGCCGCCGGCAAACCCTTGGTCAGCGGTGCGGCAATCCGTTTGGAGGGGCAGCTGTCGGTGTTTGACCCGCGTCGCGACTACAGCCCTTGCTACCACTGCCTGTATGGGCATGGCAGTGAAGCCGAGCTGACCTGTAGCGAGGCGGGGGTGATCGGCCCACTGGTGGGCCTGGTCGGCAGCCTGCAGGCGCTGGAAGCGATGAAGCTGCTGGCAGGCTTCGGCGAGCCGCTGGTCGGCCGGCTGCTGTTGATCGACGCCCTCGGCACCCGTATTCGCGAACTGCGCGTCAAGCGCGACCCGGCGTGTGCCGTGTGCGGCAAGCGCGATGGCTGAGCGCTCGGCGCCGGTCGGCGTGATGGACTCAGGTGTTGGTGGCTTGTCGGTGCTCGCCGAGATCCAGCGCCTGTTGCCCAACGAGACACTGCTGTACGTGGCCGATTGCGGCCATGTGCCTTATGGTGAAAAATCCCCGGACTACATCCGTGAGCGCTGCCGGCGCATTGCCGGGTTCTTCCGCGAGCAAGGCGCCAAGGCCCTGGTGCTGGCCTGCAACACCGCCACGGTGGCGGCCGCAGCGGATCTGCGCGAGCTATACCCGAACTGGCCATTGGTGGGGATGGAGCCTGCAGTAAAGCCTGCCGCGGCTGCGACACGCTCAGGCGTGGTTGGCGTGCTGGCCACCACCGGCACGTTGCAAAGTGCCAAGTTCGCGGCTTTGCTCGACCGCTTCGCCAGCGACGTGCTGGTGATCACCCAGCCTTGCCCGGGGTTGGTCGAGCTGATCGAGACCGGCGACTTGTGCAGCCCCACGCTGCGCCAGATGCTGTGGGGCTATGTCGAGCCGCTGCTGGCCGCTGGTTGTGACACCTTGATCCTGGGCTGTACCCATTACCCCTTCCTGCGGCCGCTGCTGGCCGGCATGGTGCCGCCAGATGTGGCCATCATCGATACCGGTGCCGCCGTCGCCCGCCAGTTGCAGCGGCTGCTAGGCAACAATGGCCTGCTGGCCGCCGGACCGGCGCAGGCTACCCGCTTCTGGACCAGCGCCGATCCCTCTTCCCTGAAAAAAATCCTGCCTGTGCTGTGGCATAAGTCTGACGATGTGCAAAGCTTTGCCATGTGAAAAAAACGTGAAGAAAAGCTGAACTATCGTACCACTGCCGCTTTCTATGCCTTGCCTGAGATGAGGCGCTTATTAAAACAGCACTAGGATGAAGGATGTTTCTCATGAAGAAACTGCTGGGCTTGGCGGCGGCTGCCGTTTTCACCATGGGGCAGGCAGTATTGGCGCAGGCTGCTGATGTATCGGTTTCGGTAGGGCAGACCGGTGACTCGACGATGGTCTACCGGCTGGGGCTGCAGTCGAACTGGGATGCCAGCTGGTGGCAGACCAGCGTCGGCCGCGTGACCGGCTATTGGGACGGTGCCTACACCTATTGGGACGGCGACGACACGGCTAGCAACCACAGCCTGTCGTTCGCACCCGTGTTCGTGTACGAGTTTGCCGGCCAGTCGGTCAAGCCCTACATCGAGGCGGGCATCGGCGTGGCAGCTTTCTCCAGCACCGAGCTGGAAAGCAACGAACTGGGTTCGTCGTTCCAGTTCGAAGACCGCATCGGCTTCGGCCTGCGCTTCGCCGGTGGGCATGAAATTGGTGTGCGTGCGATTCACTACTCGAACGCCGGCATCAAAGAACCCAATGACGGGGTTGAAAGCTACAGCTTGCATTACCGCATGGCGCTCTGACCCGATCGGGTCAACCATCAACCGCCAAGCGCGACCCAGGTTCGCGCTTGGCGGGGAGCCTGCCGTCACCTTGGCGGCAGCGGCCATAGCCCACTGAGGTCAAGCGTCTCCAGTACCAACTCGGGCTCAGCCGCGGGCCAGCGCCGCAACAATTCCTGCGCGGCGCTTTGCGGCGTCCACTGCTCCGGATAGGCTTGCGCAGGCGTCACTGGCGTTTTCAGCGACTGCGGTCCTACCACGGTCAGCGATATCCCCAACGCCTGGAGCGCATCACGTTGCTCACGTACCCACTGCGGCAGGTGGTTCCAACCGGCGGTTACCTGGGTTGGCGCGTACAACTGCAGGGCCGAATAACGGTTGAAAATAGCCATCACCTGGGGTGAATCACCCTTTGCCAGCAAGGGCGTCACCGCTGTCAGGCAGTGCTTGCCCGCCAGCTGGTTGCTGGTGACGATGGCCTCGATCAATTCGCTGTCAGCCACATCGCCCGGCAGGTAATCGCTGGTGCCGGCATTGATGATCACGCCGTCCAGTGAGTGCCAGTGACGGGCGATCAACTGACAAGCGTCAGCGGCTTGCTGTGCATCGTGCAACTGCCAGGGCACTTGCAGGAATTGCTGGCCATAGCGTTCGCCCAGCGCTTCGAACGCAGGCGCATCCTTGCCACTCGCGGCCACCCGGTGGCCTTGGTCGAGCAGCCCTTGCAACAACGCCAAGCCAAGTCCATTGCTTGCGCCTGTAACCCAAAAACTGCGTGAGTTATTCAAGACGTTCTGCCCCCTGATGTTACCGTCGCGGCAGGCCTTTGAAGGCCTCCAATGCACGTTGGCGACTACTGCCCAGATCAACTATTGGATTGTGATACGAATTACCAGCGAAAAGATCCGTAGATTTCATCGGACCATGAATTGTTTTTTCATCGATATCGCGAAGCTCCGGCAGCCAGTGACGAATGAAACGCCCCTCAGGGTCGAACCGCTGCGATTGTGAGACCGGGTTGAAAATGCGGAAATAGGGCACCGAATCGGTGCCGGTAGAGGCGCTCCACTGCCAGCCGCCATTGTTGGCGGCCAGGTCACCATCGATGAGGTGGCGCATGAAGTGACGCTCGCCCTTGCGCCAGTCGATCAACAGGTTTTTGCTGAGGAACATGGCGACGATCATGCGCAGCCGGTTGTGCATCCAGCCCGTGTGCAGCAGCTGGCGCATGGCCGCGTCGATGATCGGGAAGCCGGTACGGCCCTGCTCCCAAGCCTCGAGATCGTCCGGCGCATCGCGCCAGGGCAGGGCTTCGGTATGGCTGCGGAAGGCGCGGTGCCGCGAGACCTGTGGGTAGCCGGTAAGGATATGCTTGTAGAATTCGCGCCACAGCAGTTCGTTGACCCAGGTCTGCACACCCGTGCTCCCGCTGTCGAACTCGCCCTTGTTGGCGGCAAGGGCCCCATGCAAGCACTGGCGCGGGGAAATTACCCCGGCGGCCAAATAAGGCGAAAGCTGGCTGGTCCCCGGCATTGCCGGCAGATCCCGGGTTTTAAGGTAATCGTCGATGGTTTCGTCCAGAAACTGCGACAGGCGCTGCTGTGCATGGGCCTCGCCCGCCGGCCAGTGCTCACGCAAGGCGCGCGGGGTTTTTTCGAAGCCGTCGATATGTTGCGGGATCGGGTCACTGTGGATCTTCAGCGCAGCCTGGCGCTTTACCCGCCGGGCCAGCGCAGGCAGGCTGCGGTGCAGGTGTTCAAGGCAGGTTTTCTTGAACTGGCTGAATACCTGAAAGTAATCGCCACTGCGGGTCAGGATGGTGCCTGGGCGAAACAGCAGTTGGTCGAGATAGCTGTGCGCCTGGACAGACGCTTTTTCCAGCAGCTTGCGCGTAGCAGCGTCCCGGCGCTGCTCGTTGATGCCGTATTCCTCGTTCCAGTGCACGCTTTGCACCTGGTGTTGCTGGCAAACATCGAGTACGGCCTGAGGCGCCTGGTCCCAGGTGTCGATCTTGCGGATCAGCAGCGGGATGTTCAGCTTTTCCAGCGCCTGGCGCAGGTCGCGCAGGTTGCGTAGCCAGAAATCGACTTTGCAGTCGGCGTCGTCGTGCGCACGCCATTGCCCGGGGCTTACCAGCCACAAGGCGATGGTCGGCCCGCGTTCGGTCGCAGCGCTCAGTGCGGTGTTGTCATCGATGCGCAGGTCACTACGCAGCCAGGTCAGGTGCATGGGGCATTGATCTCTACAGGCTGGCGGTCATGGGCTTGAAGCAGGCGCAAGGCCGCTTGCGGGGTATCGAACAGGAAAAGGTCAGACAGTTCGCTGTCTTTGAGGCGGGTTTCATGCAGTGCAACCATGCTGCCACCAAGCAACTTCGGCCCCGGCACCCCTTGCAGGGCACGCAGCAAGGCTTTGTCGTCCATGCGCGGGCCCAGGTGCAGCAGCACGGCCCGGGGTTGGAAGATGCTGACTGCGCTTTGCAGTTGCGCTGCGCTGACAGGCTGCTCGAGCACCTCAACGGGGATGCCATTGCTGGTGAACAACCAGGCGCACAGCCACAGCCCTGGGCTGAAGGCGCGCTCGCTGTCTTCGGCCAGAAGCACGGCGGGGCCGTGCAGCAACTGGTTGTCGTGGTAGACGCGGGCGCCCAGCTTGCTGCGTAGCCAGCCGTAGAAGAACACCTGCTCCAGCCGCGCGTTGAAGTAGCTGCCCCAGCGCAGGTCGAGCAGGTCGAGCAAGGGCAGCAGCAATTGTTCGCACAGGGTCAGAGCCGGATACAGCGCCATGGCCTGGTTAAGTTGCTGGTCCAGGTTACGTTGCGACAGGCCGGCGATGGCTTCGACCAGCTCGTACTGACGGGCTTGCCAGTCGCCTTTGGGCGCGCTGCTGGTTGGTTTGTCGAGCAACTCGCGCACTTGGCCAACAGAGGCACCCCGCTGCAACCAGGCCAGGATCGTTTCTACCCGTTCCACCTGGCTTTGTGGGTACAGACGGTGCCCCTTCGCTGTGCGTTGTGGTTTCAGCAGGCCATAACGGCGCTCCCAGGCGCGCAGCGTGACCGGGTTCACCCCGGTGCGGCGGGCCAACTCGCCTATTGGTAACAGCACCTCAGACCGCATTGCGTAAACCCAGGCTTTCAGGGTGGGGTTGCAGGTAGGTTTGCTGAAGCAGGTACGGGTCCGGGTGCTTGCGCAGGTGGTGTTTGAGCAGCGTCAGTGGCACCACCAGCGGCACGACGCCCTGCTGGTACTGGCTGATGATCGTCTGCAGCTCGGCTTTGTCCTGCTGGGTGAGGGTGTCCTTGAAATAGCCGCTGAGGTGCTGCAGCACATTGCAGTGGGTGCCACGGCTGGCACAGCGGCGCAGCGCCTGCATCAGCTGGCTGAAATACCGCTGGCCCACCTGTTGTGGGTCATCGTCCTTGCTCATGCTGCCGAGCAGGCGCCCGAGGGTGCGGTAGGCCTGAGGGTTGTTGGCCATCAACAGGTACTTGTAGCGCGAATGGAAGCTCACCAAGGCACCCCGGCTGAGGCCCTCGGCCAGCAGGCGTTGCCAGTCGGCATAGGCATAGACACGGCTTATGAAGTTCTCGCGCAGCACCGGGTCATGCAGCCGGCCTTCCTCTTCCACCGGCAGGTCGGGGCGTAGCGCGCAGAAGGCCTGGGCAAAGGCGCCGCGACCACTCTGCACCGCAGGGTGGCCGTTTGGCTGATAGACCTTGACCCGTTCCAAGCCGCAGGACGGCGATTTCTGCATGAAAATGTAGCCGCAGATGTCACCCAGCTCAGCGGCCATCTGTTCGCCATAGCTGCGTAGCGGCCCGGTCAGGTCCATGCCCGGGTTGCGGGTGCCGACCACTTCAGGGTTGTTCGGGTCGCCAACCAGGCGGATCGGATCGCGAGGCACGCCTAGCCCGATGGCTACCTCAGGGCAAACAGGCAGCCATTCGAAATGTTCTTCCAGTTGCTTGCGACACAGGTCGGAGGCCTTGTGGCCGCCGTTATAGCGCACGCTGTGCCCGGTGAGGCAGGCGCTGATGGCAATACGCGGCTTGCTGTGGGTGGGCGGGTTTTGCATGACTGCCTCCGAAAACCTGTACGTTTGTAAAAACTTGTACAGGTTTATTCCAGCACAGTGCGGAAGTTATGCAAACCAGTTTTTTTGTATAAGGTGAAATCAGTCCAAATGTTCGAGCAGTCGCCGTGCTGCTTCCTGGCCGCTAAGCCAGGCGCCTTCTACACGCCCCGACAAGCACCAGTCGCCGCATGCATACAAGCCCTGGTCGGCATCGGCCAGGGCGCCCCACTCATGGTTGCTGCTCGGGCGGGCATACAGCCAGCGGTGGGCCAGGGAGAACGCGGGCGCCGGCACCACGCAGCCGATCAGTTCGGCGAATTCGCCGTACAGATGCTCGATCACTGCCTCTCTGGGCAGGTCGATATGCTGCCGGCTCCAGTCTGCCGTTGCGTGCAATATCCAGGTATCGGGCTGCTCGTCGCGGCCAGGCTTGCTGCGGTTGCGTGCCAGCCAATCGAGGGCGCTGTCCTGCACGAAGCAGCCTTGCATCGGTGTATCCAGGGGGGCCTGGAATGCCAGGGCCACGGCCCAGGTGGGTTCCATCTGCACGCCGGCCGCCACGGCGGCCAACTTGGGCGTGGCGGCCAGCAGCGGTGTCGCCTGGGGCGCCGGCACGGCAATTACTACGCGGCTGAAGGGGCCGTGGCTGCAGCCGTCGGTATCCTGCAGGTGCCAGTACTGCTTGCCGCGAAACACCTCGGCAATGCGGCAGTCGAAATTCACCGTCACGTCCTTGAGCAGGCCGCGGGTGATCGCGCTCATGCGCGGCACGCCTACCCAGCGTGTCTGCTCGTCGGGGGAGGGGCTGAGGGTGCCGTCGCGGTAGTTGTACAGCTGGGGTTTCCACTGTTCTGCCCAGCCTGCGGCCACCCATTGCTGGACCTGCTCGACAAAGCGTCGGTCGCGGGCAGTGAAATACTGCGCGCCAAGGTCGAGGGCGCCGGCCTCGCTGCGCTTGCTGGCCATGCGCCCGCCGCTGCCCTTGCCTTTATCGAACAAGTGCACCGACTGCCCGGCCTTCTGCAAAGCCTGGGCGGCAGACAAGCCGGCGATACCGGCACCAATGATGGCAATAGGTACTGTCATGATGGCCTCTTCAAACCTTGCTATGAGCAGACTACGCTGTCAGGAAAACCTGTACAAAGCAAAAATATTGTATAAGGTAATTCCGCTTTGCCGGACAGGTTGGCCTATGTTTATCCGAGAGCGTCGGGTCAAAAAAGTGCCTTGATGTTAAAAATAGACCACCGCTGCAATCTGCGAGGACACAGGCATGCATATATTGCTGACAGGCGGTACCGGGTTGATTGGCAAGCACCTGTGCCAGTACTGGCTCAGCCAGGGTCACCGGCTGACAGTGTGGAGCCGGCGGCCACAGGAGGTGGCAAAACTCTGCGGCGCCGGGGTGCGGGGCATCGCCAGGCTTGAGCAACTGGAGGCAGACGATCAGCTCGATGCAGTGGTCAACCTGGCGGGGGCGCCGATTGCCGACCGGCCCTGGACGGCCGCCCGGCGCAACCTGTTGTGGGCTAGCCGCATTGCCCTGACCGAGCAGCTGCTGGCTTGGCTGGGTACCCGCGAACAGCGCCCTGAGGTGTTGCTGTCCGGGTCAGCGGTGGGCTGGTACGGAGACGGCGGTGAGCGCGAACTGACCGAGGCCTCGCCCCCGGTGCGGGAAGATTTCGCCAGCCAGTTGTGTATAGCCTGGGAAGAAACAGCCCAGCGCTCGCAGGCCCAGGGCATCCGTGTGGTGCTGGTGCGTACTGGGCTGGTGCTGGCCAGCGATGGCGGCTTTTTGTCGCGCTTGCGCATCCCTTTCAAGCTGGGGCTGGGTGGGCCGTTGGGCAACGGTCGGCAGTGGATGCCGTGGATCCATATAGACGACCAGGTCGCCCTGATTGATTTTCTCTTGCAGCATAAGGACGCCAGCGGTCCTTATAATGCCTGCGCTCCAGCGCCCGTGCGCAACCGCGAGTTCGCCAGGCGGCTGGGCCGTGCGCTGCATCGGCCGGCGCTATTGCCGGTGCCGGCACTGCTGCTCAAGGCCGGCTTGGGCGAGCTGTCGACCTTGCTGTTGGGCGGCCAGCGTGCGCGCCCGGTACGTTTGCTGGAGGCGGGCTTCGCCTTCCGCTTCAATGATCTGCAATCGGCCCTGGACGACCTGTCCAGCCGCCTCTGACATAGGACGCTGCATGACTGATCACGCCCTGCTGCTGGTCAACCTGGGTTCCCCGGCCTCCACTTCGGTGGCCGATGTACGCCGCTACCTCAACCAGTTTCTGATGGACCCGTACGTGGTGGACCTGCCTTGGCCACTGCGGCGGCTGCTGGTGTCGTTGATTTTGATCAAGCGACCGGAGCAGTCGGCCCATGCCTATGCGTCCATCTGGTGGGAAGAGGGCTCGCCATTGGTGGTGCTGACCCGCCGCCTGCAGGCTGCCATGGTCGAGCATTGGCCGCATGGGCCGGTTGAAATAGCCATGCGTTACGGCCAGCCGGCGCTGGAGGATGTGTTGGCGCGTCTGGCAGCGCAGGGCGTGCGCAGGGTTACCCTGGCGCCGTTGTATCCACAGTTCGCGGACAGTACGGTGACCACGGTTGTGGAGTTGGCGAAACAGACCATCCAAGAGCGCCAGTTGCCGTTGCAAATGCGGGTGCTGCAGCCGTTCTACGAGCACCCCGCGTATATCCAGGCACTGGCGGCCAGCGCCGAACCTTACCTGGCACAGGATTACGACCACCTGTTGCTGAGTTTTCATGGGCTACCGGAGCGGCACCTGAAAAAGCTGTACCCGCGCGGCACGCGCGGCAAGCATGATCTGCGTGCAGCCGACTGCTGCAAAGACGCCAGCGCCGAGGTGCGCGCGGTGTGTTACCGGGGTCAGTGCCTGGCGACCGCCAAAGCGTTTGCGGCGCAGTTGGGTATACCCGACGGCAAGTGGTCGGTGAGTTTCCAGTCGCGGCTGGGGCGTGACAAGTGGATCGAGCCGTACACCGAAACACGCCTGGACGAGCTGGCCAAGGCGGGGGTCAAGAAGTTGCTGGTGATGTGCCCGGCATTCGTGGCCGACTGCATCGAAACGCTGGAAGAAATCGGCATGCGCGGCAGTGAGCAGTTTGTCGAGGCCGGCGGGCGGGAGCTGGTGCTGGTGCCGTGCTTGAACGACCACCCGCAGTGGGTGAGGGTGTTGGCGGACATGTGTGAAAAGGCCTGAGTGAACCGGCCTTTTCGCGGGTGAACCCGCTCCCACAGGGTGTTTTGCTGCCCTGTGGGCGCTCAGGTCAAGGGTGGCTCAAGGCTGCTGATCCTCGAGCTTCTTGTGCTTCCAGCCGTCATTGCCAGGCAAGATCAGGTTCAGGGCAATCGCCACGATGGCACACAGTGCAATCCCCTTCAGGCCCCAGTCATCCGGGCCATCACCGCTGCCGATCAGTACCCCGCCAATACCGAACACCAGGGTCACCGACACGATCACCAGGTTGCGCGCTTCGGCCAGGTCGACCTTGTGGCGGATCATGGTGTTCAAGCCTACCGCGGCGATCGAGCCGAACAGCAGGCACAGGATGCCGCCCATCACCGGCACCGGAATACTCTGCAGCAGCGCGCCGAACTTGCCGATGAACGCCAGGGTAATGGCGAATACCGCCGCCCAGGTCATGATCTTCGGGTTGTAGTTCTTGGTCAGCATCACCGCACCGGTCACTTCGGCGTAGGTGGTGTTGGGCGGGCCGCCGAACAGGCCGGCGGCGGTGGTGGCCAGGCCGTCACCCAGCAGGGTGCGGTGCAGGCCGGGCTTCTTCAGGTAGTCACGGCCGGTTACGCTGCCAACCGCGATAACCCCGCCAATGTGCTCGATCGCAGGTGCCAGGGCTACTGGAACGATGAACAGAATGGCCTGCCAGTTGAACGCTGGCGCCGTGAAGTTGGGCATTTCCAGCCAGGGGGCAGCGGCAATTCTGGCCGTGTCGACCACGCCAAAGGCAAATGACAGGGCAAAACCCACCAGCACGCCAGCGATGATCGGCACCAGGCGGAAGATGCCTTTGCCAAACACAGCGACGATCAGTGTGGTCAGCAGCGCCGGCATGGAGATCAGCATGGCTGTCTTGTACGGCAGCAGCACGCTGCCGTCGCCAGCCTTGCCCATCGCCATGTTGGCGGCAATCGGCGCCATGGCCAGGCCGATGGAGATGATCACGGGCCCGATCACCACGGGCGGCAGCATGCGGTCGATGAAACCGGTGCCTTTGATTTTCACCATCAGGCCCATGAAGGTATACACGAAACCTGCGGCCATCACGCCGCCCATGGTCTCGGCCAGGCCGAATTGACCTTTGGCGAGAATGATCGGGGTGATGAAGGCGAAGCTGGAAGCCAGGAACACCGGGACCTGACGGCCGGTGACCAACTGGAACAGCAAGGTACCGATACCCGCGGTGAACAGCGCGACGTTCGGGTCCAGGCCGGTGATCAGTGGCATCAGTACCAGCGCACCGAATGCCACGAAGAGCATCTGCGCGCCCGAAACGACCTGGCGCCAGAGCGGGTCGTTGAAGCCGTCCTGCATGTTCAGGCGTCCTTTTGCTTGGTGCCGAAGATCTTGTCACCGGCATCGCCGAGGCCCGGCACGATATAGCCGTGCTCGTTCAGGCGCTGGTCGATCGAGGCGGTGTAGATCTGTACATCGGGGTGAGCTTTTTCCACCACGTCGATGCCTTCTGGTGCCGCGACCAGGACCATGGCGCGAATCTCTTTGCAGCCAGCCTTCTTCAACAGGTCGATGGTGGCAACCATCGAGCCGCCGGTCGCCAGCATGGGGTCGATGATCAATGCCAGGCGCTGGTTGATGTCCGGGGCGAGCTTTTCCAGGTAGGTGTGGGCTTCGAGGGTTTCTTCGTTGCGGGCAACACCGACCGCGCTCACCTTGGCACCCGGGATCAGGCTGAGTACGCCGTCGAGCATGCCGATGCCGGCACGCAGAATGGGCACTACGGTGATCTTCTTGCCGGCGATTTTCTCTACCGCGACTTTGCCACACCAGCCGTCGATCTCGTAGGTTTCGAGCGGCAGGTCCTGGGTGGCTTCATAAGTCAGAAGAGCGCCGACTTCCTGGGCGAGTTCGCGAAAATTCTTGGTGCTGATATCGGCACGGCGCATCAGGCCGAGCTTGTGGCGGATCAGCGGGTGGCGGATCTCACGAGTGGGCATAGGGGGGCTCCGAAAGGCGGGCAAAAAAACCGCGCTAGATTAATCTATTCAGCCTGCGCTGTCGTCTGGTCATTCTGCACGTTAGTCCATAAACGCTTGATCTGTGACGAGCGGATGCGTACCTTTGCCCGCTTTTCCAAAATCCCCCGGAGCGCGCCATGTCCGCCGATCTCGAGCATATCCGTCAAGTCATGCGTGAAGCTGACTGCCTGTACACCGAAGCCGAGGTCGAAGCGGCCATCGCCAAGGTGGGCGAGCAGATCTGCAAGGACCTGCACGACAAGAACCCTGTGGTGTTCTGCGTGATGAACGGTGGCCTGATCTTCTCCGGCAAACTGCTGACCCACCTGCAGTTCCCGCTGGAAGCTTCCTACCTGCACGCCACGCGCTACCGCAACCAGACCAGTGGCGGCGAGCTGTTCTGGAAGGCCAAGCCCGAGGTGTCGTTCATCGACCGCGACGTGCTGATCGTCGACGACATCCTCGATGAAGGCCATACCCTCAGTGCCATCATCGAGTTCTGCAAGCACGCCGGCGCGCGCTCGGTGTACACCGCCGTGCTGATCGACAAGGACCACGACCGCAAAGCCAGCCCGGACCTCAAGGCCAACTACGTGGGCCTGCCCTGCATTGACCGCTACATCTTCGGCTATGGCATGGACTACAAAGGGTACTGGCGCAACGCCAACGGCATCTTCGCCGTCAAGGGCCTGTAAAAACGTCCACGTGCTAGAGTGCGGCTTCATACAAGGAGCCTCACATGCGTGCGTTTCTCCCCCTTCTGGTGGCCATCAGCCTGCCGCTGGCCGCTGCACCGCTGCACAGCCAGTTCCTGCCCCCGGACGACCTGGCCCTGCGTCAGGAAGCACCCACCAGCCAGCAGTTGCTGCAAGTGACCGACTACTCGGTGGTAGTCGGTGCCCAGCGGCAGTCCGACCAGCAGCCGATCCCGATCACCTCGTCGCTGCAAGTGCGCCTGAAGGGCAAGCCGCTGAGCAAGGGGGCGACCATTGCCCAGGTGCTGCTGACATTCGACGGTGAGGCCGCCAAGAGCCTCAAGAAACCGGTGTACGACGACAAGACCCGCACCTTGAGCCTGAATTACCCCCTCAGCGACTACCGGGTGATCATGGACCTGCTGCGCAACGAAACGCTGTATGTGCAGTTCCTCACCTATGGCAACGGCCATATCTGGGCCGACCTGCACACGGGCACCGTACGTACGCGTTGAGGCGCGCGGCCTGCGGGGGGTAAACTGCCGGCCTTCGAAATTCCGTGATGGTCCAGATGGAGCCGGCAATGCGTAAAGACAAGAAACAGGTAATCGGTGACGAAATCAGCGACGACTACATCAAGTCGTTCCTTCAGTTCGAGCCGGCCGATGGCGTCACCTCACCCTCGCTGCACAAACTGGTGAAAGCCTACCGCGGCCTGCGTGTGGACGACTTCCAGCGTTTTGTCGGGTTCTTCGTCGAAGCCGGCCTGGACCTGGATGGCAAGGACGAACACGGCAAAACCTTCGTCGAGCAGATCGCCGACCAGCGCAATGCGCAGGAGTACATCGAGATCATCGCCCAGGCCCGTGGTTGATCGTTGGCCTGTGCCGCTTCCTCGCGGCCCAGGCTGACCAACACGCCGGCAAAAAAAACGCCCCGAAGGGCGATGCCTGTCCTTTAAGCGTTATTGGGGCTGCTTTGCAGCCCTTCGCGGGCGCGCCCGCTCCAACACGTTTGGCGCTGCACTCAAGAAATGCGCGACTCCTGTGGGAGCGGGCGTGCCCGCGAAGGGCCGCAAAGCGGCCCCCAATTACGTCACTGACTGGCATTACCCCGAAGGGCGTTGTTTCGTTACCGGGCCAATCAGGCGTAATGCTTGGCTGCCGGGCTGCTTTCCACCAGGTCCAGTGCCGCGTCGTTATCTGCACTGATCTTGCGGTACAGGGCCGCATCGGTCGCCAGGGTCTTCTCGCGTGCGGGGAAGATTTCCTTGAGTTTTTCGGCCCAGGCCCCTTTGGCCTGCTCAGGGAAGCAACGCTCGATCAGTTCCAGCATGATCGAAACGGTCACCGAAGCACCTGGCGAGGCGCCGAGCAGTGCAGCCAGGCTGCCGTCCTGCGCCGAGACCAGCTCGGTGCCGAATTGCAGCACGCCGCCTTTCTTCGGGTCTTTCTTGATGATCTGCACGCGCTGACCTGCGACTTCCAGGCGCCAGTCTTCGGCCTTGGCCTGCGGGTAGAAGCGCCGCAGGGCTTCCAGGCGCTGTTCCATCGACTGCATCACTTCGCTGACCAGGTACTTGGTCAGGTCCATGTTGTCGCGGGCCACGGCCAGCATCGGGCCGATATTGCCCATGCGCACCGACAGCGGCAGGTCCATCAGCGAACCGTGCTTCAGGAACTTGGTGGTAAAGCCGGCATAAGGGCCGAACAGCAGCGAAGTCTTGCCGTCTACAACCCGGGTGTCCAGGTGCGGTACCGACATCGGTGGCGCCCCCACGGCGGCCTGGCTGTAAACCTTGGCCTGGTGCTGCTTGACGATTTCCGGGTTGTCGCAGCGCAGCCACTGGCCGCTGACCGGGAAGCCGCCAAAACCTTTGCTCTCCGGGATGCCGGACATCTGCAGCAGCGGCAGGGCCGCGCCGCCGGCGCCCAGGAACACGAAGCGGGCGTCCACTTCACGGCTGCCGCCGCTGTTGACGTCCTTGATGCTGACGGTCCAGCCGCTGCCGTTACGGCGCAGGCCGACGACCTTCTTGCTGTATTTGACCTGCGCGTGCGGCGCGTCACCCAGCAGCTTCAGCAGCTTCAGGGTCAGGGCGCCGAAGTTGACGTCGGTGCCTTTGGCCACGCGGGTCGCGGCGATGTGCTGGTCGGCAGGGCGGCCAGGCATCATCAGCGGCATCCAGTCGTTCATCACGGCCTTGTCTTCGGTGTACTCCATCTCGGAGAAGGCATGGTGCTGCTTGAGCAGCTCGAAGCGTTTCTTGAGGAAGGCAACACCCTTGTCACCCTCGACGTAGCTCAGGTGCGGGACAGGGTTGATGAACGCACGCGCCGAGCCGAAGTTGTCCTTCTTGCTCAGGTAGGCCCAGAACTGGCGCGAAACCTCGAACTGGGTGTTGATGTGCACGGCCTTCTTGATGTCGATGCTGCCATCGGCGGCCTGCGGCGTGTAGTTCAGCTCGCACAGGCCGGCGTGGCCGGTGCCTGCGTTGTTCCAGGGGTTGGAGCTTTCCGCGGCTCCGGAGTCCATCGCCTCGACGACCTCAAGCTTCAGGGTCGGGTCAAGCTCCTTGAGCAGTACGGCCAGGGTGGCACTCATGATGCCCGCGCCTACCAGTACCACATCAACCGATTCGTTCTGCGCCATTTAACGCGTCTCCACAATCTACAGCTACCTAATTGACAGCATAGGACCTGGGGTTGCCAGGGTCGCCATGTCCGGCTTTTCGCAGTTCTTGCAACTTCCGCGGACACCGCCAACCAGTCTTCGGGTTCAGGTATTGAACGCCGTTTGCCAGGGCTGCGGCAATTCGACTTATGGTCAAGGTGTCGTGCGTGCGTTATGGAGCGGGTCAGGCACTCATGCAGGATGAGCGCATTTGCCGCCTGTTCAGGGCTGTTCGGGACACATCTGCCGCTTTTACACATGCCAGACTGTTCATTTGCTCGCCACACTCTTGTGAAGTTGTGAAAACCGTTTTTTCACGCTCTTTTGGAGACGTGAACCTCAAAAAGGGACTGCGCGATGGCAACCCGCAGGTTCATGCAGCGTGAAGGGCCGGAAAAGCAGGCACGACAGCCGATGCAAGACCTCAGTGGAAGGCTCTCTGTGGGCGAAGCGTTGAAGTTGCCGGGGTCAATCGGCGAGTGCGGGGCCCGATCAGGAGACGTCCTTATAATCGGGGGGAGATTATAACGATGTCGCGGGCAGAAATGTCGCCATTCGTGGTTTTTATTGCAGCGTTTGTCAGGCCAGGCGCATGCGCGGCTGCCAATGCCGGCTTGCACAGGCGCAAAGTACAGGCCCGGGCAGTGCATGAAAGCATTGTCACAAGCGGGCTGGGACCGATGACTGGCCGATGCGGGGCTGGGTATACTGTGCGCCTTAGCCGCATTTTCTGGAGAAACGCGCATGTTGCAACGTCTGTTGTTCGGTTTGCTTGCCGTGGCCAGCCTCAGCCTGGTCGGTTGTGCCCACAGCCCGCAACAACTCAACCCGCAACCCACGCTCAAGGCCCAGCTCGCGCCGGTCGGTCATGGCCAGCCGGTGGTGGTCCGGGTGGTTGACGGTCGCCCATCGCAGTCGCTGGGTACCCGTGGTGGCATGTACCCTGAAACCAGCACCATCAGCGTCAGTGGCAACGACGTGGTGCCCAAGCTGCAGGCCCAGGCTGAAGCGGCTGTGCGCCTGCTCGGCTTCACGCCTACGGCCAACGCCTACAACGCGCCGCAGTTGACCGTGACCCTGGCCGAGCTGAAGTACCAGTCGCCCAAAGACAACCTGTACGTGACCGAAGCCACGATCGGTGCCACCTTCCGTGCCGACGTGAAGAATGGCGGCCGCAGCTACAGCGGCCGCTACGGCGCGTCGCTCGACCAGCGCTTCGGCATGGCACCGAACCAGGACACCAACACCCAGTTGGTAGGCGACGTTCTGAGCGATGCGCTGACCCGTATGTTCAAAGACCCGAGCATTGGCCAGATCCTGGCCCAGTAAGCCCTCTGCGCTGCTGAAAACCCGCTGCCTGGTCGCCAGGCAGCGGGTTTTTTTGTGCCTCGCCAACGCTTGCCGGTGGGGTGGCCGGCGCAGGTTCACGCCGCCTCTATGTGGAAATCCAGCAGGCTGAAGCCAGTGCCGGCGTCCACCTCCGGCAGGTCTGCATGCACATGCCCGCCCAGCGCGCAGTAGACCAGCCACTGGCGGTCTTGCACATTGATGGCAAAACCATCGATCAGCGCCTGTTGCTCCTCGCTTTGGGCAACGAGGTAAAGGCGGTCCTGGTTTTCGGCGTGCAGCATGAAGTAGCTCCGGCTCATGGGAAGGTCGACAGGGTGGCCTGCTCAGATGACGAGCCGATGACAGATGAAATTAAATGACAGTTTGTCGCCAATGCCGGGCAGCGAAGGGCGAGTTGCGTAGAATGCGGGCCTTCGCCGTCGCTTACACCGAGGTTGCGTGATGTCCTTGCAAGTGCTTTGGGGGTTTCTGGCCGCCCATCCCACCAAGTTGATCAATGTGCTGGCGCTGCTGCTGACCTGCCCGGGCGGGTTGCTGCTGCAAAGCGCTAGGCGGCGCGCGGCCGAAACCCGCGAGAGCCTGGCGCTTGAGGAGGGGGTAGTGGATGCCTTCGACCTGCGGGTGCCCAAGTACTTCTACATTCTGGGCTTCGCTTGCCTGGCCATGGCGCTGCTGCTGTCCTGGTTCAGCACCTGGGTTTGAGATTGCGGGGCTGCAAGGCAGCCCCGCAATCGGTCAGGCAACCGGCGCCTGCTGCCTGACCTGGTACTGGTTGCGCACCGGTGTCGCATACTGCAATACCAGGTACGGCCGCTGCTCTTCAGGGCAGGCCGCCAGCCGACGTTGCCATTCTTCCTTGGCCTTGGCCAGTTCGTCGGCCGGGAACACCTGTTCGGCGCCAGGTACCTGCAGGGCTTCGTCCTTACCCTCCCACATTGCGTAGGCCAGGTAATGCACCGGGAACAACCGGTAGCCAGCCAGGATCTGGCGGTCGATCTCCGCGGCCAGCTGCTTGGTATCCTCGTAGTACTCGGTCACCGGTAACGCGAAGTTGATGTGCACCCGGCCCTTGTAGCCGGTGATGCCCTTGGCGATGCTGTTGTCGTCCTCCCCTGGGGCCTTCTGGTAGCTGCCAGTGGTAGCGCGGATATACAGCTCGCGGGCTTTGGCCTGGTCGCACGGGTCGTACTCGTAGCTGATCGACACCGGCGTCAGGTTCAGGCTCTGGATGACGGCGCCAAACGCCTCGTCCTTGCGGCTCATGTGGAACATCTTGAGGATCGCCGAGTCGGTGCGGTCGTCACCGTCCTTGGCGCGGCCCTCGGCCTGGGCGATCCAGATCGAGGTGGCGTCGTTGCGGATCGAGTGGTTGATGTAGGCCGAGAGCAGCTGATAAGCCGCCAGCTTTTCACGGCGCCCGCTGATCGAACGGTGCACGATGAAACTCTTGTTCAGGCGCATCATGTCGCTGACGAACGGCTTTTGCAGCAGGTTGTCGCCAATGGCGATGCGCGGCGTGGGCAGGCCGGCGTGGTACACCGCATAGTTGACGAAGGCCGGGTCCATCACGATGTCGCGGTGGTTGGCCAGGAACAGGTAGGCCGTACCTGCCTTCAACTGCTCCACACCGGAATAGGTGACGCCGTCGGTGGCGCGGTCGATGGTCTGGTCAACGTAGTACTCGACCTTGTCCTGCAGGGTGGAAACGCAGGTCACACCGGCGAATTCCTTGCGCAGGCGGCGGGCGATCAGCGGTTTGAGCAGCCAGCCGAAAGCCCCGGCTGCCCGCGGGAAGCGGAAGTGGGTGAGGATATCGAGGAATGCCGGGTCGCTGAGCAGGCGGGCCAGAACCGCAGGTACCTCAGCGTCGTCGTAGGGTCGGATGGCATCGAATTCGCCCATCATGCTCTCTTGTTGGAAACGGCTAGGGTAATAAACAGGGGCAGGCTCCGAAAAACGGCTCGGACGCACACGGGCCCCGTAAACAGACCGACAATTATACGCATAAGTCACCCCGGAGGCCGCGATGCTCGAAACTGCGTTCTACGATTACCCTTATTGCGGCGAAGAGGTCGAAACCACGGTGGACCTGTCCGGTGGCGATCAGGAGTACATCGAGGACTGCCAGGTGTGCTGCAGGCCGATTCGTTTCGTGCTGCAGGTGCATGGCGAGGAATGGATGCTGGATGTCTACGGCGAGAACGAATGATGCGGCGGATCTACGAACCGGAAAACCTGCTTGAAGCCGAAATGCTGTCCGGGATGCTCGCCAGTGAAGGCATCGCGGTGCAGGTGGTGGGCCGTGACCTGATCGGTGCAGTCGGCGAGCTGCCCATGCAAGGGTTGCTAGGGCTTGCGGTCGCCGATGAGCAGGCCGAGTACGCACGGCAGCTGATCGATGCGTACAATGAGGCCCAGCCACTGGTTGGCGACGAACCGGAGAGTATCCCCGGTACCTTGATCTGCTAGGTTCTGAATTCGCTCATGTGTGGACGTTACGCCCTGTTTCGCTGGCCCCAGGCCCTTGCCAGTCTGCCGGGGTTCCCCGCGGGCCAGCCGGCCCAATGGAATATTGCACCTGGGGCATCGGTGCTGATCCAGCGCCAGCTTGACGGCCAGCAGCAACTGGCCATGGCGCGTTGGGGGCTGACCCCGGCGTGGCTCACCGACCTGTCCCGCACCCCCGCCCATGCCCGCGCCGAAACCCTGGCCGAGCAACCGATGTTCCGCGAGGCGTTTCGCCAGCGCCGCTGCCTGATGCCGGCCAACGGCTTTTACGAGTGGCGGGGCACGGTACGCAAGCGCCCTTATTGGCTGACGCCGGGGGAGGGCGCCTCGTTGTACTTTGCGGCCATATGGGAAGCCTACCCCGTGCAGGACCAGGTGTGGCTGAGTTGCGCGGTGGTGACCCAGGCGGCCCTGAACCAGCGCCGGCCGCTGATCCTCGACGATGCGGGCCAGGCTGCCTGGCTCGATCCGGATACGCCGGTTACCCGCTTGCACGAACTGCTGGCCAGCCCGCCTGCGCCACTGCGCGAAAGGGCCTTGGCGAATTTCGTCAACGACCCGAAGCTGGATGCGCCGGAGTGTCTTACCCCGCTTTGATGGGTGGCCGGTGCTGGTGATGAAAATCTTCCCTGCGGCTATGGCGGCTACCGGCGAGTCGGCCTAGGATACGGCGCATGCAAAAAAGGGAGTGTTTTCATGCGTAAGTCTTTTGTCGTCAGCCTGTTGAGTGCTGGCATCGTGCTGGGCGGCTGCCAGGCGGTGAATACCACCAGTGGCGGTGCTGTCGGCGTCGAGCGCCAGCAGTACATGTTCAGCATGCTCTCCACCGATGAAGTCAACCAGATGTACGCCCAGTCGTACCAGCAGACCCTCGGTGAAGCCTCCAGCAAGGGGGTGCTCGACAAGTCCAGTGCCGATGCCAAGCGGGTGCAGGCCATCGCCAGCCGGCTGATTGCCCAGGCCCCCAAGTTCCGCCCGGATTCCGCGCAGTGGGACTGGCAAGTCAACGTGATCAAGAGCGACGAACTGAACGCCAACTGCGGCCCTGGCGGCAAGATCATCGTGTATACCGGCCTGATCGACCAGCTCAAGCTCACCGATGCGGAAATTGCCGCCGTTGTCGGTCACGAAATCGCCCACGCCCTGCGTGAGCACAGCCGCGAGGCGATGTCCAAGGCCTATGGTGTGGAAATGGCGCGCCAGGGGGCGGGTGCCATCTTTGGCCTGGGCCAGAACAGCATGGCCATTGCCGACACCGTGGTGAACTACGCCATGACCCTGCCCAACAGCCGGGCCAACGAAAACGAAGCCGACCTGATCGGCCTGGAGTTGTCGGCCCGTGCCGGCTACGACCCGAACGCCGCAATCACCTTGTGGAACAAGATGAGCAAGGCGTCCGAAGGCGCCCCGCCCGAGTTCATGAGCACTCACCCGGCATCCTCCAGCCGCATTGCCTCGCTGCAGGCGGCCATTCCCAAGGTGATGCCGCTGTATCAGGCCGCGGCCAAGCCATGATCGCTTGAAGCGTGGGGGCGCACGGCGCCCCCGTGTTTTCCGGTTACCCGACCCAGCCACTGGCCTTCATCGCCGAGTACACGGCCACGATCGCCAGTACGAAGAACGCCGCGGCCGCCAGGCGACGGATCAGCGTCAGCGGCAGCTTGTCGGCTGCAAAGTTGCCCGCCAGCACCACGGGTACGTTGGCAATCAGCATGCCCAGCGTGGTGCCGATGATGACCATGATCAGGTGCGGGTATTGGGCCGCCAGCATTACGGTCGCGACCTGGGTCTTGTCACCGATTTCGGCGAGGAAGAACGCAATCAGCGTGGTCAGGAACGGGCCGAAGCGGCGCGCCGGGTTCTCGTCATCGTCCATTTTGTCCGGTACCAGGGTCCAGAGCGCCGTGGCGGTGAAGCTCGCGGCCAGGATCCAGTGCAGGGCCGAATCGCTGAAGAAGCTACCGACCCACGCCCCTACGGCACCGGCTGCGGCATGGTTGGCCAGGGTGGCGGCGATGATACCGGCAATGATCGGCCATGGCTTGCGGAAGCGCGCGGCGAGAATGAGTGCGAGCAGCTGCGTCTTGTCGCCGATTTCGGCGAGCGCAACGATGGCGGTGGGGACCAACAGAGATTCCAGCATCAGGATTCCTACGGGGGGCGGGTCGACACGGCTATGACACGTACAGCCTTCCCGCCCCGGGTAAGGTGTGCGTGTCATAGGTCTTGTCAAACCCCGGATCCGTCTATGCGGATCTCTCCATGCACGTGGGCATGGGGGTCGCACGCGCCATGGTCTGTGGACCAAGTATGTTGACGCGTACCGGGCGAGCGGTGGGCTCGCGGGAGACTACTCCCCTAGGACGGAGCGGATTCTGCCTTGGCAAAACGCTTTCGGCAAGCGCTGTTTTCAGCCATGCACGGCCTGGTAGATTCGGAAGCCTTCCGCCTCGTCGCGTATCTGGCAGTTGCCCAGCGCCCCTTCGATCAGCGGCTGGTAGCGCAGGAAGCTATTGGCAACCAAGCGCATTTCGCCCCCTTTTCGCAGATGAACCGCTAATTTTCTCAGCAAGTTTTCCGAGGCCTGGTAATTGGTGTGCACCCCGGTATGGAACGGCGGGTTGCTGAGAATCAGGCTCAGGTCGAGCGGTGCTGCATCAATGCCATCACCGCTGATCACCTCACCTTCCAGGCCGTTTGCAGCCAGGGTCAGACGGCTGGCAGCCACGGCGAAGGCATCCACGTCCAGCAACGTCACCCGGTTGTGCGGGTAACGGCGCTTGACCGTGGCCCCCAGCACCCCGGCACCGCAACCGAAGTCCAGCATGTGGCCGCTGGGCAGGTTGTCCAGGTGCTTGAGCAGCAGCGCAGTGCCGCGGTCCAGGCGGCCGTGGCTGAACACACCGGGCAGGCTGACCACTTGCAGCGGGCCGTCTTCCAGGGCCAGTTCGAAGCGCTGGGCCAGGCTCTGCAGCGGTGTCGCCTGCGGGGCCTGGTCGACCGTCACCTGCCACAGCTGGCAATGCCGCGCGCTGTCAAGCTTGCGCGGCTTGCCGAAAGCCTGCAACAGCTTGGCCGCGCCCTCGATGCCACCGCGTTTTTCACCGACCAGGTACAGCGCGCGACCCGCCAGGCGGGAAGCCAGGGCGTTGAGCAGGTAGGCGGCCAATTCGCGGGATTTGGGCAGGAACAGCACGGCGCTGTCGAACGCGCCCGCCGGGGGCTCTACGCCATACTGGCTGCGGCCCGCAAAGCGGCCTTCGAGCACGGCCTGGTCGCCGGCGTGCCACGACCAGGCGCGGGCTTCGGGCAACTGCCCGAGCAAGCCGTCGGCGGGGGCGCCTGCGAGCAGCAGCGGGCCCTGGAACAGCTCCGCCTGGCGGAGCAATACTTCACTGCGCGGGTCCATGAACGACGCCTCCTGGAAAAAAGTGGCGCAGTGTAGCAGAGCCCGGCGCCTGGCTCAGCTGACCACGCGGCGTGGCTGCCCGGCGAAAAAGGCCTGGGCGTTCTCGCTGAGCTGGCCGACGATACGCTGGCGCGCCTCCACCGCGCCCCAGGCGCTGTGTGGGGTGATGATCAGGCGCGGGATACCGGCTTCGAGCAGCGGGTTGCCGTTGACTGGCGGCTCCACGCTCAATACGTCGGTGGCAGCGCCGCCCAGGTGGCCACTGCGCAGCGCATCGGCCAGGGCCTGCTCATCGATCAGGCCGCCGCGCGCGGTGTTCACCACCAGCGCCCCAGGCTTGAGCAGGGCCAGCTCGCGCGCCCCCAGCATGTGCCGGGTGTGCTCATTCAAGGGGCAGTGCAGGGTCAGCGCGTCAACCTGCGGCAACAACGCCTCCAGCGGCAGCCGGTCGGCGCGCTGCGGGCGGCCGGGGATCAGCCCGCTCAGTACGCGCATGCCGAACGCTTCGGCCAGCCGCGCCACCGCGCCGCCCAACTCACCGTGGCCAAGCAGGCCAAGGGTTTTGCCCTGCAGTTCGACAATCGGGAAATCCAGCAGGCAGAACTGGTTGGCCTTGGCCCATTGCCCCTCTGCCACCGCCTGGTGGTAGTCGCACAGCCGCGTGGCCAGCGCCAGCAGCAGCGCGAGGGTGTGCTGGGCGACAGACGGCGTGCCGTAGCCCTGGCAGTTGCACACCGTGATGCCCTGGGCGCGGGCGGCGGCCAGGTCGACGTTGTTGGTGCCGGTGGCGGCCACCAGAATCAGCTTCAATTGCGGATTGGCGGCCAGCACGGCGGCGTCGAGCACAACCTTGTTGCTGACCACCGCTACCGCGCCCTGCAGGCGCTCGGCGACCTGTTCCGGGGCGGTGGCGGCGAACAGCTCGAACTGGTCGAACTGCTGCTGCAGGGGCGACAGATCCAGGTCGCCGAGGTCCAGGGACTGGTGGTCGAGAAACACGGCGCGACGCGGGCTGGGCATGAACATCTCCTGGGCAGGGGCGGGTTTGTGGTGGGCTCCCGGCGCAGTGTCCAGCTCAACCTCGCCGCCCGTCAACGCCTTGCGGCTCATACCTTGGCCAGGCAAATCATTCCTTCGGCTGATTTGGCCGTCACATTGGCGAACTACAGTAACTCCCCAGATCAGCTCCCCACCGACTTTTCCGGCCCGCTTCCAAGAAAAGGGATATCCATGTTGCAGACCCGCATCATCAAGCCCGCCGAGGGCGCCTATGCCTATCCATTACTGATCAAGCGCCTGCTGATGTCTGGCAGCCGCTACGAGAAGACCCGCGAAATCGTCTACCGCGACCAGATGCGGCTGACCTACCCACAGCTCAACGAGCGTATCGCCCGGCTGGCCAACGTGCTGACCGAGGCCGGGGTCAAGGCCGGTGACACCGTGGCGGTCATGGACTGGGACAGCCACCGCTACCTGGAATGCATGTTTGCCATCCCGATGATCGGCGCCGTGGTGCATACCATCAACGTGCGCCTGTCACCCGAGCAGATCCTCTACACCATGAACCACGCCGAAGACCGGGTGGTGCTGGTCAACAGTGACTTTGTCGGCCTGTACCAGGCCATCGCCGGGCAGTTGACCACTGTCGACAAGACCGTGCTGCTGACCGATGGCCCGGCCCAGGCCGCCGAACTGCCCGGGCTGGTGGGTGAGTACGAACAACTGCTCGCCGCTGCCAGCCCGAGCTACGACTTCCCCGACTTCGACGAGAACTCGGTGGCGACCACGTTCTACACCACTGGCACCACCGGCAACCCCAAGGGCGTGTACTTCACCCATCGGCAGCTGGTGCTGCACACCCTGGCCGAGGCTTCGGTCACCGGCAGTATCGACAGCGTGCGCCTGCTGGGCAGCGATGACGTCTACATGCCGATCACGCCGATGTTCCACGTGCATGCCTGGGGCATTCCCTACGCGGCCACCATGCTCGGCATGAAGCAGGTGTATCCCGGTCGTTACGAGCCCGAGATGCTGATCAGGCTGTGGCGTGAAGAGAACGTCACCTTCTCCCACTGTGTGCCGACCATCCTGCAGATGCTGCTCAATTGCCCGACTGCCCAAGGCCAGGACTTCGGCGGCTGGAAAATCATCATCGGCGGCAGCTCGCTGAACCGGTCGCTGTACCAGGCGGCGCTGGCCCGCGGCATCCAGCTGACCGCAGCGTACGGCATGTCCGAGACCTGCCCGCTGATATCCGCCGCGCACCTGAACGACGAGTTGCAGGCCGGCAGTGAGGATGAGCGCGTCACCTACCGTATCAAGGCCGGGGTGCCGGTACCGTTGGTGGAGGCGGCGATTGTCGACGGCGACGGCAACTTCCTGCCCGCCGATGGCGAAACCCAGGGCGAGCTGGTGCTGCGTGCACCGTGGCTGACCCAGGGTTATTTCAAGGAGCCGGAAAAGAGCGAAGAGCTGTGGCTGGGCGGCTGGCTGCACACCGGCGACGTCGCCACCCTCGACAACATGGGTTACATCGACATACGCGACCGTATCAAGGATGTGATCAAGACCGGTGGCGAGTGGGTGTCGTCACTCGACCTGGAAGACCTGGTCAGCCGCCACCCGGCCGTGCGCGAAGTCGCGGTGGTGGGGGTGGCCGACCCGCAGTGGGGCGAGCGCCCGTTTGCCCTGCTGGTGGTGCGCGAGGGCATGGCGATCGATGCGAAAGCGCTGAAGGACCACCTCAAGCCGTTCGTCGAGCAAGGCCATATCAACAAATGGGCGATTCCCAGCCAGATCGCCGTTGTTACTGAAATTCCCAAGACCAGTGTCGGCAAGCTGGACAAGAAGCGCATACGCCAGGACATCGTGCAGTGGCAGGCCAGCAACAGCGCCTTCCTGTCCACCCTGTAAACCTGGGGCGGGTCGCGTGCGACAGAACGCGACCCGCGTTCTAGAGCGGCTGGCGCCTTGCCAAATGGTAAAAATGCGCCATCCTTGAGCACTGCCAGCACGCGATCAAGGAAAAAACCCAACGAGTGGTTGGCACGGAGCGCAAATCACACTTTAGAGGGATCAAGCGCCTGTGCCTTGCTGGCTATAGTCGGGGCCAGGGGATTTTCAGGAATGGGGGAGGGCGTCACGCGCTAGCCGTGCCGCCGCAGGCGCAAGCCTGCAAACCGGTCACTCGGCCGTTCTTGAAAGGACTCACTGCCATAACAATAAAGTACATGGAGTAGCGTCGATGAAATCTGCAAATCCGTTCTGGCGCCGGGCCAAGCTGCCCTTGGCCGTCAGCATCGCTTCCACGCTCGCAAGTCCTGCTTTCGCTGTCAGTTTCAACATCGGTGAAATCGAAGGCCAGTTCGACTCGTCGCTCTCCATTGGCGCCAGCTGGTCGACCGCCAACCCCAACCGGAACCTGATCGGGGTGAACAACGGCGGCAAGGGCCTGTCGCAGACCTCCGACGACGGTCACCTGAACTTCAAGAAGGGCGAAACCTTCTCCAAGATCTTCAAGGGTATCCACGACCTGGAGCTCAAGTACGGTGATACCGGCGTATTCGTGCGCGGCAAGTACTGGTATGACTTCGAGCTGAAGGACGAAGGTCGCGAATTCAAGGACATCAGCGATTCCAACCGCAAGGAAGGGGCCAAGTCGTCCGGCGCCGAACTGCTCGACGCCTTCGTCTACCACAACTACTCGATCGGTGATCAGCCGGGCTCGGTTCGCCTCGGCAAGCAGGTGGTCAGCTGGGGCGAAAGTACCTTCATCGGTGGCGGCATCAACGCGATCAACCCCATCGACGTGTCGGCGTTCCGCCGCCCGGGTGCCGAGATCAAGGAAGGCCTGATTCCGGTCAACATGTTCTACATCTCCCAGAGCCTGACCGACAACCTGTCGGCCGAGGCCTTCTATCAGCTGGAGTGGGACCAGACGGTCGTCGACAACTGCGGCACGTTCTTCTCGCAACCCGACATCATCGCCGATGGCTGTACCGACAACCTGCGCGTGCTCAACAGCAGCCGCACGGTACCGGGCGCCGCCCAGCAGTTTCTTGCCACGCGCGGCGTGAACATCAACGAAGAGGGCGTGATGGTGCGCCGTGGTGCCGACCGCGATGCGCGTGACAGCGGGCAGTTCGGTGTGGCCATGCGCTACATGTTCGAGCCGCTGGACACCGAGTTCGGTGCCTACTTCATGAACTACCACAGCCGTGCGCCAATCTTCAGCGCCACAGGGGCCGCACCTTCGGTATTTGCAGGGCTCAGCGCGCTGCCTGCGCAACTGCGGGCGCTGGCGCCGCTGATCGTGGCCGGCAATTCCGAGTACTTCGTCGAATACCCGGAAGACATTCGCCTGTATGGCTTGAGCTTCTCCACCACATTGCCCACTGGCACCGCCTGGAGCGGCGAAATCAGCTACCGGCCCAACGCACCGGTGCAGCTCAATACCACGGACATCCTGTTTGCCGGGGTTCGCCCGATTGGTGGCGCATTGAGCAACGCCTCGCTGCTGACAGGCACCCCTGGCCAGGACCTGCATGGCTACCGTCGCAAGGAGATCACTCAGTTCCAGACGACCCTCACGCACTTCTTCGACCAGGTGATGGGCGCCAGCCGCATGACCGTAGTCGGCGAGCTGGGTGTGACCCACGTCGGTGGCCTGGAGAACGCGCACGATACCCGTTACGGCCGTGACCCGGTATTCGGCCCAGGCCCGCTGCCCGCCACCGGCGGCGCAGATACCTGCCAGGCACTCAACAGCAGCACCATCGCCGGCGCGGGTGCGGGTGCCTCCACCGCCAACCTGAACCGCAAGTGCGAGAACGACGGCTACACCACCAGCACTTCGTGGGGCTACCGCGCCCGCGTGATCTGGGACTACAACGACGTGTTCGCCGGGGTCAACCTGAAACCGAGCGTGGCCTGGTCGCACGACGTGTCGGGCTATTCGCCAGGCCCTGGCGGCAACTTCGAGGAAGGCCGCAAGGCAGTCAGCCTGGGCCTGGACGCGGAGTACCAGAACACCTACACGGCGAGTCTGTCGTACACCAACTTCTTCGACGGCAAGTACAGCACCGTGGATGACCGCGACTTCGTCGCCCTCAGCTTCGGCGTGAATTTCTAAGCCCACAGATCCAGGACAACACGACATGAACAAGACCAGAAGTCTGCTGCAAGCCGGTGTGCTGGGCCTGTCCCTGCTGGCGACCAGCGTCATGGCTGCGGTATCCGCCGACGAGGCGGCCAAGCTGGGTAGCACGCTGACCCCGATGGGCGCCGAAAAGGCCGGTAACGCCGATGGTTCGATCGGCCCATGGCAGCCCTTGTCGAAAACCGCAGGCAGCGTCGATGGCAAAGGCTTCCTGTCCGACCCGTACGGCAGTGAGAAGCCACTGTTCACCATCACTGCGCAAAACGCCGAGCAGTACAAGGACAAGCTCTCGCCAGGCCAGATGGCCATGCTCAAGCGTTACCCGGACACCTTCAAGATCCCGGTATTCAAGACCCACCGCGGTTCCACCGTGCCTGCCGACGTGTTCGCCGCCATCAAGGAGAACGCCACCAAGACTACCCTTGTGGAAGGCGGCAACGGCCTGAGCAACTTCCGCACCGCGATACCGTTCCCCATTCCGAAAAACGGCCTGGAGGTGATCTGGAACCACATCACCCGCTACCGGGGTGGCAGCGTCAGCCGCCTGGTTACCCAGGCCACGCCGCAACAGAACGGCTCCTTCAACCCCGTGTACTTTTCTGACCAGTTCGTCTTCCGCGACAAGATGAAGGATTACGACCCGAACAACCCGGGCAACATCCTGTTCTACTTCAAGCAGGAAGTTACCGCCCCGGCGCGTCTGGCCGGTACCGTACTGCTGGTGCACGAAACCCTCGACCAGGTCAAGGATCCGCGCAAGGCCTGGATCTACAACGCCGGCCAGCGCCGAGTGCGCCAGGCGCCACAGGTGTCGTACGACGGCCCGGGTACCGCCGCCGATGGCCTGCGCACGTCGGACAACCTGGACATGTACAACGGCGCGCCAGACCGCTATGACTGGAAGCTGGAGGGCAAGAAGGAGCTGTACATCGCCTCCAACGCCTTCAAGCTCGATGACCCCAAGCTCAAGTACACCGACATCATCAAGGCCGGGCACATCAACCAGGACCTGACCCGTTATGAGCTGCGCCGTGTCTGGCATGTGGTCGCCACACTGAAGCCGGGGCAGCGGCATATCTACGCCAAGCGTGACTTCTACATCGACGAAGACACCTGGCAGGCCGCAGTGATCGACCAGTACGATGGCCGTGGCCAGCTGTGGCGCGTGTCCGAGGCGCACGCCCAGCCTTACTACAATGTCGAGGTACCGTGGTACACCCTGGAGGCCATCTACGACCTGCAGTCTGGTCGTTACCTGGCGCTAGGTATGAAGAACGAAGAGAAGCGTGCTTATGACTTCGGCTTCAGTGCCAGCAAGGCCGACTTCCAACCGGCGGCGCTGCGTCAGTCCGGCATTCGCTGAGCAGAACGCATTCAAGCGTCGGTTTACCGTAATGTTGTTCACTTGTGTGTGATGTCACACTGATTGGGGCTGCTGCGCAGCCCATCGCGACACGAGGCCGCTCCTACCAGGACCGTGCAGTTCTTGAGGCCTGCGCTGTACCTGTGGGAGATTCTATGGTTCCTGGCAAGGGTAGCCGGAGCATCTTCAGCGCCTGTGAGATCGAGCGCCGCCCGCGCGGCGCAATCGCGAGCTGCGCTCGCTCCTACGTTTGTTTCGGGCCAGTAACCCCTGTGCCAGATGCGCGCGACCGCCTTGTTCG